>JBDSTQ010000251.1:0-4657 GCA_039928195.1 Sphingomicrobium sp. | reverse complement strand
GGGTCAGCTTGACGTCACGGCCCACATCCGCCTGGGGCACGAGATCGAGATAGGCGCTCGGGGTCGGTGGGGCGGCCTCGTGGACCGCGGCGACGACCTCCTCATATTGCTGCGGGCCGGTGATCGCGAGCACGTCCGGGAAGCGCGCGCGGATGACCTCGGCTTCGCGCCCCATGCAGCCGGTGACGACGACGCGGCCGTTCTCGGCAATGGCTTCGCCGATCGCCTCGAGGCTCTCCTCCTTGGCGCTGTCGAGAAAGCCGCAGGTGTTAACCAGCACCACGTCGGCGCCGGCATAATCGGGCGACATCTGATAGCCGTCGGCGCGCAGCCGGGTCATGATCCGCTCGCTGTCGACCAATGCCTTGGGACAGCCGAGCGAGACCAGGCCCACGCGCGGGGGCTTAGGGAGCGTTGTGACGTTCATCGGAAGCGCTCGCCCCTAGCCGAAAATTCGGGCAAAAGCGAGGCGGGGCGGGCGGTTGGTTCCGGATCAGGCGCAGCGCCGGCTCGCGCCCGCGCTGGCCAAGCCGGACGTGGCTGGGTAAGAGCGCGCGACGTTCACTTACCCATGGATTTCCTCATGCGTATCGCAATGATCGGCACCGGCTATGTCGGCCTGGTGTCGGGCGCCTGTTTTGCCGATTTCGGCCACCAAGTGGTGTGCGTCGACAAGAATGAGGCCAAGATCGAGGGCCTCAAGAACGGTCAGATGCCGATCTGGGAGCCGGGACTTGAGGCGCTCGTCAATGCCAATGCGACACGCGGCCGACTGAGCTTTACGACGTCGCTCGCCGAGGGCGTCGAAGGCGCCGAAGCGGTGTTCATCGCGGTCGGCACGCCCGCGCGGCGCGGCGATGGCCATGCCGATCTGAGCTTCGTCTTCGGCGCAGTGCGCGAGCTCGCCAAGGTCATGCCGCGCGGCACCGTGGTGGTGACCAAATCGACTGTCCCGGTCGGAACCGGCGACCGTATTGAGGAAATTCTTGCCGAAGAGGGTGTCGTCGGCGCGGTGGTTGCGTCCAACCCCGAATTCTTGCGCGAAGGCGCGGCGATCGCCGACTTCAAGCATCCCGACCGCATCGTCGTCGGCGCCGAGGACGAGCGCGCGCGCGAGATCATGAAGGAAATCTACCGGCCGTTGTTCCTCAACCGCGCGCCGATCCTGTTCACTGGCCGGCGCACCGCCGAACTGACCAAATATGCCGCCAACGCCTTTCTTGCAGTCAAGATCAGCTTCATCAACGAGATCGCCAATCTGTGCGAGGCGGTCGACGCCGATGTCCAGGATGTCGCGCGCGGGATCGGGCTCGACAATCGCATCGGGCCCAAATTCCTCCATGCCGGTCCGGGCTATGGCGGGAGTTGCTTTCCCAAGGACACGCTGGCCTTGCTGCGCACCGCGGAAGAGGCGGGGGTCGAGCAGCAGATCGTCGCCACCACGGTCGCGGTCAACGATGCGCGCAAGGCGGGGATGGTCGAGCGGGTCGAGCGCCAACTTGGCGGCGATATTGCGGGCAAGCGCGTCGCCGTGCTCGGCCTCGCGTTCAAGCCCAATACCGACGACATGCGCGATGCGCCCTCGCTCCCGCTGATTGAGGGACTGATCGCGCGCGGCGCAACGGTCGCGGCCTATGATCCGGTGGCGCGGGACCAGGCCGCGGAGATGCTAAAGGACATCGAATTCGCGGCCGACGCTTATGCCGCGGCGAGCGGCGCCGACGCGGTGGTGATCGTCACCGAGTGGGACGAATTCCGCGCGCTCGACCTCGCCAAGCTCGCCGCGACGATGCGCGGGACCGCGCTGATCGACCTTCGTAATGTCTATGACCGCGCCGACGCCGAACGCGCCGGCCTGTCGTATCACGGCGTCGGCCGGGGCAAGATAACCAGCGGATAGATGCCAACCGGCCTGTTGCAAACGTCTGAAATCCTGCATGATTAGACCAGGATGACGATGGACCAGAAAGCATTGCGGATGGCTCGGGCCGAACGGCGGTCCAAGTGAACCGCGAGGCCGCTCCGCTGACGCCGCTGAAGCGCCCGCGCGCCTCCCCGCGCGGCCGTGCGCTGCTGATCCGCCGCCGTTTCCAGTTCGCCGGTGCACTTTTGTTTGGAGCGATTCTGCCGTGGCTGGTGCGCGGCCCGTTGCTGCCCGGGACGATGTGGGAGGCGGCACCGATCAACACGGTTGTCGGCAATGCGGTGGCGGTAATGATCGCCTTCTGGCTGCGGCTGTTGATCGAAGTCTATCCGGGCATCCGGCGCAGTTCGGTCATTCTTCCGGCGGCGCTGGGCGGGCACGGGACGATCGTCGTCTGGTTCCTGCTGTCGCGCTTGCCCTATGAGCGCGTGGCGCTGCTTGGCGGCCTCGTCCTGCACATGGCGTGGCTGTATCTGCTCTACGTCTATGCCGAGCGCGACTTGCGCCGGACGATCGGCGTCGTCCCATTCGGGGCGATTGATCAGCTCAAGCGGATCCTCACGGTCGAATGGCGGCCGCTGCGCCGTCCGCGGCTCGCGGATGTGCAAAAGTGCGATGCGATTGTCGCCGATTTCGCGGCCGATCTGCCCGACGAATGGGAAGCCTTCCTCGCCGACGCCGCGCTCGCCGGGCGGATGGTCTATCAGGTCAAACAATTGTCCGAATCGCTGACCGGCCGCGTCGAGCTCGAGCATCTGTCGGAGAATAGTTTTGGCTCGCTGCTCCCTGCGCGGGGATATTTCTACCTCAAGGGCTTGATCGATTTTCTGTTCGCGCTGGCGATCCTGCCACTGGCGCTGCCGCTGATGGCGGTGATCGCGCTGGCCATCCGGCTTGAGGGACCGGGCGCGATCCTGTTCCGGCAGAAGCGCGTCGGCCACGCCGGCCGGTCGATCACGATCTACAAATTCCGCACCATGATCGCGGTCGCGACGGACGACGCGCGGCAAGCGGCGATGACCAGCGACGACGATGCGCGCATCACCCGCGTCGGGCGCACGCTGCGGACCTTGCGGCTCGACGAGCTGCCGCAAATGTTCAACATCCTCAAATGGGAGATGAGCTGGATCGGGCCGCGCCCCGAGGCCGAAGTGCTGTCGGTGTGGTACACCAGCGAAATCCCGTTTTACCGCTACCGCCATGTGGTCAAGCCGGGGATCTCGGGCTGGGCGCAAGTCAATCAGGGTCACGTCGCGCACGTCGATGAAGTCCATGAGAAATTGCAGTACGACTTCTATTACATCAAATATTTCTCGCCATGGCTCGACCTGCTGATCCTGTTCCGGACGATCAAGACGATGCTCAACGGATTTGGGGCGCGCTGACCTCGGCATAGTCGAAGTGGCGATGAATCCACTGCGGCACCCCGCCATTGGTCCAGTAAGGGAAAACAAACAGGAACAGCAGCGCCGCAAGCGCGCCGAGATTGGCGCGTTTGGAGTGCACGAACACGAGTGCCAGCCAGAGGCCGCACAAGGTTAGTTTGAGCGGCACCTGCCACAGCCAGAAGACCGCCGGGCGGTGGTGGAAGTTGGCGACGTAGCTGGGCAGGAAAGTGGTCCAGATGAGCAATTCGGCGGCGAGCAGCAAAGCCGCGACGAACCAGCTTTTCGAGCGGTAATAGTCGGCCAGATTGTCGAGCTCCGCCGATTTGCGCGGGAAGATCATCGCCGCCGCGAGATAGAAACAGGTGGCGATGAGGATCGGAATCCACAAAGCCGCGAAATCGAGCTCGATATTCTTGAGTGTTGTCCAGGCGTCGAGCCAGGTCGCGCAAATGTCGATGAACGCGACCAATGCCAGCAGCGCGGTCTGCGGTTCGAGATCGCGAATGCGCCGCTCGCGGGCATAGCCGGCGAAGCCGCTCAATATCTCGGCCACGGCGAGGCACAGGATGAACGAATAAAAGCCGAAGAAGAAGTTGAACCGGTCCACGCGTGCCCCCCGCCGGCAAGCTGGCACGTTCGCCGCTTGGGCGCTAGCTTTGCGCGTCGGGGGGAATTGCGATGGACTTACGGTTGCCCAAGCCAATCCACGGCTGGCGCCAGTTTCTCGGCGAGGTCGGGATTATCGTACTCGGCGTACTGCTCGCGCTTGGCGCCGAGCAGGTGGCGTCGAACATCCACGATCGCGACGTCGCCGCCGAAACCACCGCCGACGTCAGCGACGAGCTCAACGACGGCCTCGCCAGCATGGCGCTGAGACGCACCGCGATCCCGTGCATCGACCGCCGCTTCGCCGAACTGCGCGCGATCTTTAAAACGTGGCAAGAGACCGGGACGTTCGAGACCCCGCAATGGGTCGCTCAATCGCCGGTGATCGAAATCCCTCTCGAGCGCTACAATGCGGCCGCGGACGGCGGGCGGCTGACCTTATTGTCGGGCGAAAAGCAGGCCCGCATGGGTGCGGTGGTCGAAGGATTGAGCCGGTTCGACCGCATTCAGCGGGAGGAGCGGCTGGCGTGGGGCCGGCTGCGCGCGCTGCAGATGGGACCCAAGGCGCTCGGGCCGGGCGAGCGGACGATGCTGCTCGAGGCGCTCCAGGACGCGGCGACGCTCGATTATGAAGCGCGCATCGACATTCAGCAGACGCTGCCGATGGCGCGGGAATTTGGCTTCACCCCCGATTATGAGCGGATCCGCGCGCTCGCCGGGCGAACCTGGTCGAGCGGCA
>JBDSTQ010000250.1:0-2587 GCA_039928195.1 Sphingomicrobium sp. | reverse complement strand
CCTCGGGCGACGGGCGGAGCCGCAAATCGACCCGCGCGACATAGCCATCGGCGGTCCGCCGCTGCAGGATCTCGATCATCCGCCGCCCGATCCGCACCGCCGCTTCGCCGGCGTCGTCGCGCTCGCGGCGCGGCACCCGGGCCGGGTCGAACAGCAGGAGCAGGTCGACATCGGACGAATAATTAAGCTCGCTGCTGCCGAGTTTGCCCATCGCGATCACCGTGATTCCGCCGGTGTCCGCGCCGGCTACACGCTCGTCGATCGCGGCGGCGAGCGCGCGGTCGATCGCCGCATCGGCGAAGTCGCTCAGCAGACGGGTGACGCGCTCGAGATTAAGCTTCCCCGACAGGTCGCCAAGCGCGACAGCGAGGGCAAGACCGTGCCGGCGGCGGCGCAGCTCAGCCTCGACGTCATCGCCGCCGACCGCCAGCGCGGCCCTCACCGCGGCTTCGCTGCCGTCGCGCACGAACACCTCACCGAGGTCCGGCCGGGCTAGCAAAACCTCACGCAAGAACGGCGCGTGGGTGCGCGCGCGCGTCACGATCGCGATGCGCTCAGGCGGTCCGATTTGGTCCATCATTCCCGCCATTGCCCGATTTCCCGCCGCGCGACACGCAACTTACCAGCCGGCGCGTCGTTGTATTTCCAAATGAATTCAGATCGTCCCACCACGGCGGCGGAATTCGACATGGATCGTGAAATCATTCGCGTTGATATTCCGCCAGCTTACGCCGGCATAACCGCCGCGCTGCGCCGTGCCTTCGCGGCCGCGGCGACCGAACCGTGCGATCGCGACTTCGCCGAGATCCTGCGCAAGCTTCACTGACGACCTGTGACAGCGCAGTCGCGAGCGCCGCGATCAATGCCCGCGACTGAGCTCGTCGACTTCGCCCATGATCGTTTGCAGCGCGGATTTGTTGGGGTCGCTGCGATGCTGGCGGCGCGATGGCAGCTTGCCGCTCGTCATCAGCGTTTCCAGCGCGACTCGGCCCCGCGCGACACGGCTTTTGATCGTGCCCACCGCGCAGCCGCAGATTTCCGCCGCTTCTTCGTATGCAAACCCGCCAGCGCCAACGAGGATCAACGCCTCGCGTTGCGGCTGCGGCAGATGCATCAGCGCGCGCTGCATATCGCCCAGCTCGATGTGGCGGTCCTGGCTCGCGGGCGCGGCAAGAATCTTGGCGGCTGTGATGTCGTCCCATTCGCCCTTGAAGCGCGCGCGGCGCATCTGGCTCAAAAACAGGTTGCGCAGGATGATGAAGGTCCACGCGCGCATATTAGTGCCGGCCTGGAAGCGCTTGCGCGCGGCCCACGCCTTAAGCAGTGTTTCCTGGACGAGATCGTCGGCGAGGTCCCGGCTGCCCGATAGCGAACGGCCGAATGCGCGCAGGTGCGGGATAACCGCTCCGAGCTGATCCTTGAATTCGGGATCGGACAGCGGAACGGGCTCGAACGGCGTTTCCACCGCCTGCTCATCGTCGTCGTCGTCCTGATCGTCGTTGATCACTGCATCCCCATCCCTAAAGCCCGCGCCGTTCGGAACGGCGGCGACATGGTAACATCATCTCGAATTGTGACAGAATCTAGTGATCAGCCGCCGACGAACAAGATCACCGCGAACAGGACGATCACCAAAGCCAATCCAATACCCAGAACATAGCGCGTGATATGCGGAGTCGCCCCCGCCCGGGCTGCGGTTGTCGTGATGTGCTCCTGCTGCTGGTCGGCCATGCGGATTCTCGTTCTAGAGGCGTTCCGCGGCCAACGCCTCCGCGAAGATCAAGGTTCCGTTACGGCCGCGCCCTAAACCGCGGGAACGGTGGCCGCGTCGAAGAACAATGCCTGAGCGATCGCCGCCTTGACCGTCGATCGCTGGAACGGCTTGGTGATCAGAAAGGTCGGTTCAGGTCGCGTGCCCGTCAGCAACCGTTCGGGGAAAGCGGTGATAAAGATCACCGGCACCGAGAATTCGGCGAGGATATCCTTGACCGCGTCGATCCCGCTCGAATCGTCGGCGAGCTGGATGTCGGCGAGCACCAGCCCCGGCGGGTTGGCGCGCGCCTGGGCTACCGCTTCGTCGCGGGTCACTGCGACACCGGTAACGTTGTGGCCGAGATCGCGCACGATCGTCTCAATATCCATCGCGATGATCGGCTCGTCCTCGATGATCAGCACGTCGGCAAGCGTCTGGCGCTCGATTTCGGCCAGCGCCTCGGCGACCAGGCTGTCGATGTCGGCCGGCCGCGCCGCGATCAGATAGCCGGCATCCTCCGCGGAGAAGCCTTCGAGCGAGGTCAGCAGCAGCGCCTGACGGCTCAATGGCGTGATGCGCGACAGCCGCGCCTGCGCGATCCCCTCAGCACCGCCGAAGTCGCGCGGCTCCTCGCCTTCTTCGATATTGGCGGTCGACCAGATCGCATGGAACGTCTTGTAGAGGCCGAGGCGGGGATCGACCTCGCGCGGGAATTCATCGGGCTCGGCGACGATCGTTTCAAGCGTTGCGCGGACGAATGCATCGCCATGCGCCTGGCTTCCCGTCAGCGCGCGCGCATAGCGGCGCAGGAAGGGAAGATGCGGAGCGAGTTCC
>JBDSTQ010000249.1:0-4019 GCA_039928195.1 Sphingomicrobium sp. | reverse complement strand
ATCATTCGCGCGATGCAGGCGGCCGAAGGCGATTGGCCCGATCCGATTTATGGGCATGTTCCGCTGATCCACGGAGCCGATGGGGCCAAACTCTCCAAGCGCCACGGCGCGCTGGGGGTCGATGCCTATCGCGACGAATTGGGGATGCTGCCCGAAGCGGTATCCAATTATCTGTTACGGCTCGGCTGGGGCCATGGCGACGATGAAATCATCAGCCGCGACCAAGCGACTCAATGGTTCGGCCTCGACCATGTCGGAAAATCGCCCTCGCGCTTCGATTTCAAGAAGCTCGAGAATTTGAACGGCCATTATATTCGCGAGGCTGACAACGCCCGGCTGACGTCACTCATCGCTCCCAAGCTCGACCTCGTCCCGGCGCAGCAGGCGCTGCTCGAGCGGGCGATGCCCGAGCTCAAGGCGCGCGCGCACGACATCAATCAGCTGGCCGATGGCGCGCGTTTTCTATTCGCCCGGCGACCGCTTGAGCCCGAGCCCGCTGCCGCCGCGTTACTGACCGACGAAGCCAAGGAATTGCTCGGCCGGGTTCATGCCGCGTTTGGCGGGCTTGCCGAGTGGGATGTGCCCTCGTTAGAGGCGTGCGTCGGTGATGTCGCGGAGGCCGCAGGGGTCAAGCTTGGCAAGCTTGCCCAGCCGCTCCGCGCGGCGCTGACCGGCCGCGCGACGTCACCCGGAATCTTCGACGTGCTTGCGCTCCTGGGCCGCGACGAAAGTCTCGCCCGGATCGCCGATCAGATGGTGGAGCCGACAGAATGAGTGACAAGAAGGTCGTGATGCGCGCCCCCGGCGGGGAATATGAATTTCCCGTGCTCGAAGGCTCGGTCGGGCCGGATGTGGTCGATATCCGCAAACTTTACGCCGAAACCGGGATGTTCACTTACGATCCCGGCTTCACCTCGACCGGGAGCTGCGAGAGCGCGATCACCTACATCGACGGCGAGCAGGGCATCTTGCTCCACCGCGGCTATCCGATCGACCAGCTCGCCCAGAATTCGACCTTCATGGAGGTCTCCTATCTGCTTCTCCACGGCGAATTGCCCAAGGCCGACGAGCTCGAAACCTTTACCTACACGATCTCTCGCCACACCATGCTGCACGAGCAATTGTCGACCTTTTACCGAGGTTTCCGTCGCGACGCGCACCCGATGGCGGTGATGTGCGGCGTGGTCGGCGCACTTAGCGCTTTCTATCACGACAGCACCGACATCACCGACCCGCAGCAGCGCATGATCGCCTCGCACCGGCTGATCGCCAAAATGCCGACGATTGCCGCGATGGCGTATAAATATACCATCGGGCAGCCGTTCCTTTATCCCGACAACAGCCTCACCTACACCGGCAACTTCCTGAGGATGACGTTCGGCGTCCCGGCTGAACCCTATGAGATCAATCCGGTGATCGAGCGCGCGATGCGGCGCATCTTCATCCTTCACGCCGATCATGAGCAGAACGCCTCGACCTCGACCGTGCGCCTCGCCGGATCGTCGGGCGCCAACCCGTTCGCGTGCATCGCCGCGGGCATCGCCTGCCTGTGGGGTCCGGCGCATGGCGGTGCCAATGAAGCCGCCTTGAACATGCTGCGTGAGATCGGGACGACCAAGCGCATCCCCGAATACATCGCCCGCGCCAAGGACAAGGACGATCCGTTCCGGCTGATGGGCTTCGGCCACCGCGTGTACAAAAACTTCGACCCGCGCGCGAAAGTCATGAAGGCGACTGCGGACGAGGTGCTGAAGGAGCTCAACATCTCCGACCCCGTGCTCGACGTCGCCAAAGAGCTCGAGCAGATCGCGCTCAGCGACGATTATTTCATCGAGAAGAAACTCTATCCCAACGTCGATTTCTATTCGGGCGTGATCTTGAACGCGATCGGCTTTCCGACCGAGATGTTCACGGCTCTGTTTGCGCTTGCCCGTACCGTCGGCTGGGTCGCGCAGTGGAATGAGATGATCGGCGATCCCGAACAGAAGATCGGTCGTCCGCGCCAGCTCTACGTCGGCGCGGCGCAACGCGATTACGTTCCCGTCAGCGACCGCTAGGACGACAGCGTCAGGGTGAAACGCGCACCTGCACCGGGCTCGCTTTCGACCGTTACATCGCCGCCCATCGAGCGCGCCAGCCGGCGCGAGATGGCGAGTCCGAGTCCGGTGCCTTCGGCGCTGGTCTCGGCGCGCTCGAAGCGCTCGAAGATCCGTTGCTGGTCGGCAGGCTCGATCCCCGGACCCTGATCGGACACGATCACCGACGAGGTGCCGGCTGTGCGCGCAAAGCGCAGCACGACCATCGATCCGGCGGGCGAGTGGCGCACCGCATTGCCGATCAGATTGACGAGAATCTGAATGACCGCGCGCTCCTGCCCGCTGGCGTAAAGCGTCTCCTCGCCCTCGAGCTCGAGCCGAACGCCGCGGTCCTGCGCGTTTGCTTCGATCATCATCACCGCTTCGGCGGCGAGCGCGGCGAGATTGAGCGTGCGATGGCCCTGCGCCGGATCCTCGCTCATCGACTGGACCACTGACAGCAAGTGCCGCGCCGCGGCGGCGATATCGTTGCCATAACTGGCATAATCGCTGCGTAGCGGTCCGTCGGCGCGCTCGACGATCCGCTCGGCGGCGTCGATGATCCGGTCGAGCGGCGAGCGCAGGACGTCGTCGAGAACATGTTCGAACGCCGCCGGACGGCTCGGCACTGCCGCATTGTGAGTACCAGCTTCGATTTCGGCGGTGCCGCGAAAGCCCGCGAAGCTGCCGTCGGCGGCGCTGACGACTTCGCCGCTCAAGACCAGGCTGCGCGTGTCGTCGCGGCGGCTGCGCGCGCGTTGGCCACTGAAGCCGCGGCGCGCCGCGAGCGCGTTGATCAGCGGCATTTCGCCGGCGTCATCCTCATCGAGCCGGACGACGCGGGTCAGTGCCTGACCCGCAGCCTCGTCGGCGGTGACGCCAAGATGGTCGGCCAGCTCCTCCGACAGGCTGATCAGCCGCAATTCCTCGTCGGCCGCCCAGCTTTTGCGCGCGGTTGCGGTTTCGCCTTCGCTCGATCCGCTGAGCAACGCCGCAAGCCGCGGACCTGCCGCCGGCCGTCGCGTCCACCCTTCGAGCGTCAGCGCGATCTCGTCGCCTTCGGGCACCGCGGTAACCCACAATTCAATGTCCTGCTCGGCGCTTGCCGCGAGTGCCGCGCGGGTGACGCTGGTGCCAAGCTTGCGCGCCAGTTCGGCGACTGCGGCGAGCTGCGGCAGCGCCAGCTTATGGCCGATTGCCGAGCCCGCCTCATGCTGCAGCGCGAGGAGTTCGGCATCGGCGGAAATCAGGCGCCCGACGGGGTCGAGCCGCCCGAGCACCTTGTCGGGTTCGGAAGGGTTAGTCGCCATTATCGCTCTCCAGCGCGGACAGCGCCGCACGATAGGCCGGGGCAGCAGCGAGCCACGCGCGCGCCTGACTGACTTCATGGTCGGCGAGGCGGTCGAACAGCATGATTGCGCGCCCCGGGTCGTCGAGACCGAGGAGATCGCCAAGCGCGGCCAGAATTCCCGCGGCAAGGTCGCGCGGGATGGCGGCCATGCGCAGCAATTGCATCACGCGCTGGACGTCGCCCGACAAATATTCGTCGATCGCGGCCGAGCCGCTGACGCCCGCGCGCGCAGCCGCTGCCTGGGCGAGAAAGGCGAGCTCGCCCTCATGCGCCGCGGGAACGATCAGCGCGTCGAGTTTGTCGTCGGCGATCAGCGCATCGATCAGCCGCGCGACCGCCGCTTCCATGCTTTTGGCCGGATCGTGCGCGGCGAGCACCGCCTGCGCCGCAGCGGCCAGCGCGATATCCGCTTCGGCCGGTCCGTAGACGCCTTGCAAGCGTGCGCGGAGAGCTGCCGCGACGACATGCACCAGCATCCCCGCGAGATCGGGCGGAAGATCATCGAACAACAGCAAGCATTGGCCAAAGCGGTCGCGCCGCCGCCCGCGAGCGAGAATCAGCGCCATCGCCGCCGCCGACACCGCGCCATCGTC
>JBDSTQ010000248.1:0-5382 GCA_039928195.1 Sphingomicrobium sp. | reverse complement strand
TGATCGCGGTGTGGGACGGGCTTCCCCCGCGCGGTCGCGGCGGCACCGGCGAAGTGGTCCAGCTGGCGCTGACCCGCGGCACCGCGATCGCCCATGTGCCGATCGACCCAGGCGCCACGCCGCGGCTGTTGTGGAGCGCATTCGATCCGACCGTGTTGACGCTCGCCGACGAGCCCGAAGTCTCGCGCCCGGCCGACCGCGAAAACTTCGAGGTCTTGATCCGCGGGCTGATGCTGCTGCCGCCCGACGCCGACGAGCAGGGATTCTACCAGCGCTTCGCGCGTGAGCGCTTGCGCCGGATCCGCACGCGGATTGAATATCCGCTGCTGCTCGCCGCCGCCGGAGTCGGGCGTATCGGCGCCAAGGACTTTCGCGACAAATATTGCGCCGCACAGATCCGCGACGAATGGCAGCGTTACCGCGCCGGCTGCGCCGAAGCCCACCAGATTTCGGCGCCGATCGATATTCTTGAAGAAGCCTATAGCTGGGCCGACCGGCTCGCGACGCATTTCGCG
Source organism: Sphingomicrobium sp. (assembly GCA_039928195.1). GTDB lineage: Bacteria > Pseudomonadota > Alphaproteobacteria > Sphingomonadales > Sphingomonadaceae > Sphingomicrobium. The sequence continues at coordinate 4,867 of JBDSTQ010000248.1, read as the reverse complement.
CAAACCTATCGCAGCGGGCATATCTTCAACTTCTTGCTCGGCAGCATCGCGGTGTGCCTCGGCCTCAGTGCGTTCATGGCGCCGGCCTACAAATTCGAAATTGCCGGTCTCGAGATGCTGATCACGCTGGCGATCATCCTCAATGCGCACGTCGGGACGCGCAATGAATGGCATCGCCGCTGGCTCGACTATCGCCAGCTCGCCGAGCGCTTGCGGCCGATGCGCAGTTTCAAGATTCTCGGCATTGCCGCGCCCGATCCGCCGGGGACCGCGACCAACCCGGTGCCCAAGCGCTGGCTCGACTGGTACGCCAGTGGCATCTGGCGCGCGATGGGCTGTCCGGCGGGGTCGATCGACGGGGTACGCGCGGCCCAGCTCGCGGTTGCCATCGCCGACCATGAAGTCGCCCCGCAAGTCGGTTATCATGAGCGCCACGCCAAGCAGATTCACTTGCTCGACGAGCGGCTCGAGCGGATCGCCAGCGCATTGTTCGTATCGACCCTGATCGTCTCGGTCGCGACACTCGCCGGAATTGCCATCGGTTCGACCTGGGTCAACAACTACGGCAATTGGCTGACGCTGGTTTCGGCGGGTTTTCCAGCGCTTGGCACGGCGGTGTTCGGGATTCGCTTTCAGGCCGACTTCGGCGGCGATGCGGTGCGCTCGCAGGCGACCGCGCGGACATTGCAGGCGATCGACCAGGAATTGCGCCGCGAGACCGGCCTCAACCGTGCCGCCGATCTGACCGAGCAGGCCGGCCGGATCATGCTCGCCGATCTCGATGAATGGCGGCTGGTCAATCAGCAGCGCGACCTGTCGGCGGGCTAGTCGTCCTCGCCCCAGCGCCAGCGCCAGCCGCCGCGGGTGGTTTTCGCGGTGATCACGAGTAGGACAATCGTGGCCGGGATGAGCAGCGCGAATTCGGTTAGTGGCTGCCCGCTGAAATAGGTGATCACCCAAAGCGCGAAAAGGATGAACGCAATCGTGATCGCCCAGCCCTGCCACGTCACCGGATTGGCGCCATAGCCATAGCGGCGTGGCACAAACCATATCGGGCGCTCGCCGGTCATTTGCCCGGTGCGCGCAAGACGAAGCTGGCGATTGCGTCGGCAATCCCCGGCGCAAGCGGCGCGTCGGTCTTGGCATAGCTCGCGAAGTTCGCGGCGCGGTCATTGGCGGGGACCGCGCGGAGGACATGATTGGCTCCGGCAATGACCACCAGCGTGGCACGCGGATCAGCGGCGGCGAGGCGCTTGGCGTCGGCCATTCCAACCTGGAGGTCGCGGTCACCCTGAACGATCAGGACCTGCCCGCGATAGGTCGACAGCAATTTCGCCGGGTCGATGCGGAAGCTGTCGATCAGGAAATCCTGCACTTGCGGCGCGAACAATTGCTGAAGCGCGGGATGGAGCCCGGCGACATCGAGATGTTTGCCGGCCTCAAGCTGATCGATCGCCGCCAGCGCTGGCGCGAGGATCGGTGCGTTCGCCGGATTAGCCTTGAGCTGCTCGCGGATCACCGTGCCCATCGGCCGGCCCAGCGTCGCGATCAGCACCAGCCCGCAGACGTGCGGGGTGGCTGACGAAGCGAGTGCGACGAGCCCGCCTTCGCTGTGCCCGGCGAGCCAAACGCAGCGCGCACCGGTCGCTTTGCGCGCCGCCGCGATCCATCGCGCGGTGTCGGCGGCATAGTCCGCAATCCGCACCTTGTTGGCGTCGGGAATCGCAGCCTTGCTCGCGAACATCCCGCGCTTGTCGATGCGCACCGTGGCGATGTGCCGCTCGGCGAGCGCTTCGGCGAGCTTGCGATAGGGTCCGCCGGCGACGCCCATCGGGTTATTGCCGTCGCGGTCGGTGGGCCCCGATCCCGGGATGATGATCATCGTCGCGCGGGCTTTGCCGGCGGGCTTGAGCAGCGTTGCGTGGAGCGCTGCCTCGGGACCAGGCGCGGTCAACTCGCTCGCGGTTGCCGGCAGTGCCGCGGCCAAGACCGCGGCCATCGTCATGGCACTCACCATCAGCTTTCTCCCTTTGGCGGCCGCCCGCGTTTCCGCGCGACGGGCGCCTTGAGTTTCACGCCGCGCTCGTGGAGCGCCTCGCGCAGCAGGCATTCGACTTGCGCGTTGACGCTGCGCAAATCGGCCGCGGCGATCCGCTCGACCGCCGCCCACAAGGCCGGGTCGACGCGCAGCGGATAGGCCTTGCGTTCGCCGCCGGACATGATCGCTTTATTGGTAGAGCGTGCCGGCGTTGACGACCGGCTGCGTGTCGCGGTCGCCGACCAACACGACCATCAGGTTGGAGACCATCGCCGCGCGGCGCTCGTCATCGAGCTCGACGACGTTCTTTTCGCTGAGCATGGCGAGAGCCATCTCGACCATCCCGACCGCACCTTCGACCATCGTCTTGCGCGCCGCGACCACCGCCTGCGCCTGCTGGCGGCGAAGCATCGCGCCGGCGATTTCCTGGGCATAGGCCAAATGCGTGAAGCCGCACTCATCGACCGTGATCCCGGCCACCGCGAGGCGCGCGATGAGTTCCTTGCGCAGTTCGGTTCCGACCTCGTCATGATTGCCGCGCAGGGTGATCTCCTGATGCTCGAAATCGTCATAGGGATAGCGCGAGCCGATGGTGCGGATCGCGGCTTCGACCTGGACCATCACGAAGGTGCGGTAATCGTCGACGTCGAACAACGCCTGGGCGGTGTCGATCACGCGCCACACGATCTGTGCCGCCATTTCGATCGGGTTGCCGCGCAGATCGTTGACCTTGATCTTGTCGGAAATAAAATTGTTGGCGCGGACCGAAACTTTCTTCTTGGTCAGCCACGGCCAGGTCCAGCGCAGACCGGTCGCGCGGTCGGTCCCGCGATAGGCGCCGAACAAGGTGATCGCTGCCGCCTGATTGGGCTGAAGCATGTAGAAACCGGGGGTGATCAGCAACAGCAGGATCGGACCCACGATCGTCGCCGCGACCCCCGCCCAACCGGGTCCGTTGCCGATCAGGTTGAAGATCGAAAAGGCCTGAAACGCGATGACCACCAGCAGCGCGATCAGCATCACATAGCCGCTGAACGTCGCCGCCGGCCGCTCGCGGCTCGAGAATAATGCACTGATGTCCTTGTCCGCCATGACGGTCTCCCTGTTTAATTGATATCAAATTAGTATCATTGGCCATGGGCGTCAACTGGCGCGGTGCGCATGGCGGCGCTAAAGCCCGCGGCGATGACCGAGCGATGGACATTGCTGGTGCACGGCGGATCGGGATCGATGCGCCGCGAAACGCTCGGCGACGAACAGGGGCGCTGCGCCCGTGCCGGTCTGGACGCTGCGCTGGGCGCGGGCGAAGCGGTCCTGCGCGGCGGCGGCGCGGCGAGCGCCGCGGTCGAGGCCGCGGTTCGCGTGCTCGAGGAAGACTCGTGCTTCAACGCCGGGCGCGGCAGCGTGCTCGACGCCGACGGGCACATCGAGCTCGACGCGGCGATCATGGACGGGGCGACCCGCCGCGCCGGCGCGGTTGCCGGGCTGCGCACCACGCGCGCGCCGGTCAGCCTCGCGCGGTTGCTGATGGCCGAGGGGCCGCACCTATTTCTGTCGGGCCGGGGCGCCGATCAATTCGCGCGCGAGCATGACCTCGAACAAGTCGACAATCGCTGGTTCGAGATTCCCGAGCGACGCCGCCAGCTCGACGAATTGCTCGCGTCCGGCGGATTCGACGATGAAATCAAATATGGCACCGTCGGCGCGGTCGCACGCGATGCCGCAGGCCATGTCGCGGCGGCGACCTCGACCGGCGGGTTGACCGCCAAGCGCTGGGGCCGTGTCGGCGATTCGCCGCTGATCGGCAGCGGCACATACGCCGACGATCGCTCGGCCGCGGTGTCGGCGACCGGTTCGGGGGAGTATTTCATCCGCGCGGTCGCCGCCCACCAGCTCGCCGAGCGCGTGCGGCTCGGCGGCGAGGCGCTGCAACCAGCGCTCGATGCAGTGCTCGAAGATATCCGCCAGCTCGGCGGCAAGGGCGGGCTGATCGCGGTCGCGCCATCGGGCGAAGCGGCATTGGGCTTTACAACGCCGGCAATGTATCGCGGCCGTGCCGACGCCGCAGGACGCAGCGTCGCGGTCTATGCCGACGAAGCGCTTCGATAAGGCAGGTCGCGCTCGAGCCAGGCGATTTCCTGCGCGACGGCATCGCGCTCGCGGGTGACGAAATCGCTGACCGCATCGCGAAAGCCCCGGTTTGGCAGGAAATGCGCCGACCGCGTCAGCACCGGCGCATAGCCGCGCGCGACCTTATGCTCGCCTTGCGCGCCCGCCTGGACCGACCCCAAGCCATGGTCGCACGCCCATTCGATCGCCTGATAATAGCACAGCTCGAAGTGGAGGAAGGGCACGTCCTCGCGGCATCCCCAATAGCGTCCGTAGAGCGTGTCGGGACCGACCAGATTGAGCGCACCGGCGATCGGCCGACCATCGCGGCAGGCGAACATCAGCAGCAGCGCATCGCCCATGCTCGCCCCGATCAGGTCGAAGAAGGCGCGGGTGAGATAGGGCTCGCCCCATTTGCGGCTGCCGGTGTCCTGGTAGAATGCCCACATCGCGTCCCAGTCGGATTGGCCGATCTCGCCGCCACGCAAAGTGCGGAACTCAAGCCCCTCGCGCGCCGCCGCGCGCTCCTTGCGAACCGCCTTGCGCTTGCGGCTGGTGAGCGCGGCGAGGAAGTCTTCGAAGCTGGCGTAACCGCGATTGAACCAATGATATTGGACGCCGTGGCGGATCAGCCAGCCGCGCTGTGCGCACTCGGCCGCGCTCGCCTCGTCGATGAAGGTGATGTGCGCCGACGATAAATGGTTTTGCTCGGTCACCGCT
>JBDSTQ010000247.1:0-7724 GCA_039928195.1 Sphingomicrobium sp. | reverse complement strand
AGACCGCCGATCAGCGGGGTCAGATACACCAAAGCGGTGAAGCCGCCGTAGAGACCGGTGGTGGTTTGGTCGGAAAACAAGAAATGTTGCGCGAGATAGAGCGTGAGCAGCGCGCGCATGCCGTAATAACCGAAGCGCTCCATCGCCTCGGTCGTGAACAGCCGGGCGAGTTGACGCGGATGACCGAACCACTCTTCCTTGCGCGCCGGATTTTCGTGGCTGATGTCGGGCTCGGCCGGATTGTCCGCGGTCGGTGTGTCGACCATTCTCTAGTCTCCCTTGGGAATGTGCGCGGACGCGTCGCCGGGAGGCGCGGCCCTGTCTCGTTGGAGCCGGACGATAACGGCAAATGCCCGGGTGTAAAGTTGGCCGGAGCAGCGGTAGGAGGCTCGCCATGCTCAACGACCGCTCCTCGATCCTCGCTTTGCTAGAGACGCGCCGCTCGGCCAAACCGCGCGAACTAGTCGCCCCCGGGCCAAGCGATGAGGAGATGGCGCGCATCCTGACCATCGCCGCGCGCACCCCCGATCATGGCAAGCTGTTCCCGTGGCGTTTCGTGACGGTGTCCGGCGAGCAGCGCCCGCAACTGGCCACGCTGCTGCGCGCGGCATTGGCGGAGGACGAACCTGCTGCGCTTGCCGCCAAAGCCGACAAGGCCGCGGAGTTCGCGCATTATGCGGGCGAATTGGTGGTCCTCATCTCGGCCCCAATCGCAGGCCACAAGATCCCGCTGTGGGAGCAGGAATTGTCGGTCGGCGCGGCGGCGATGAACCTGCTGCTTGCCGCGCATGCGCTTGGCTTTACCGCCGGCTGGGTGACCGGCTGGCAGGCCTATTCGGAGATGGTGCGAAGCGCGTTTTGCGGCCCCGGCGAGCGCATCGCCGGGTTCATTTTCATTGGCCATTCGGAGCGCGAGCTGGAGGAACGGCCGCGCGCCCCGCTGGCGACCGTGTGGCGGCCATGGCAACCGCCCGGGAACCCGCCACCCGATTGATTTTCCGATTGAACTTCGTGCGCGCTGCTGTATTATGACAGCATGACGCTTAGCACCAGCCACGAAAAGCCCGTCTATGTCCGCTTGCGCGAGACGATCGCCGACGCGATCCTTGCCGGCACCTACAGTGACGGCGACCCCCTGCCCTCGGTTCGCGCGCTGGCGGTGCAGGAACAAGCCAATCCGTTGACCGTGGCCAAGGCTTACCAGGGTTTCCAGGATGAGGGGCTGATTTTGGTCAAGCGTGGGGTCGGCATGTTCGTCGCCGCGGGTGCGCGGGCCAAGCTGCGTGACGGTGAGCGCTCGCGCTTCCTCAAGGAAGAATGGCCGCTGATCGAGGCGCGCATGAACCGGCTCGGGATCGCCCCCGAAAGCCTGCTCACCCGCGAGCGCGCCTGAAGCTTTCACCGGCGCTGCTAATCCGATAGCCGCGGCGGATGGACACGCGGCTTCTCCCGTTCGACCCTGACGCCATCGTCGAGGCAGCCCGGCTGATCCTTGCCGGCGAACCCGTCGCGGTGCCGACCGAGACCGTCTATGGCCTTGCCGCCGACGCCACCAACCCCGCCGCGGTCGCGCGAATTTATGCGGCCAAGGGCCGTCCGGGCTTTAATCCGCTGATTGTCCATGTGCCCGACCTCGCCGCCGCCGAGCGCATTGGCGTGTTCGGTGACGAAGCGCGCGCGCTGGCGCAGGCGCACTGGCCGGGACCGCTGACTGTGGTGGTCCCGCTCCGGCCGGACTCGGGCATTGCCGCGCTGGCGACGGCCGGCCTCGCGACGATTGCGCTGCGCGTTCCCGCGCATCCGGCGATGCAGGCACTGCTGCACGCCGCCGGGCGCCCGCTCGCCGCGCCTTCGGCCAATGCCAGCGGATCGATCAGCCCGACCCGCGCCGCGCATGTCGCGAACAGCCTCGGCGGGCGAATCCCGCTGATCATCGACGGCGGCGCGACGACTCGCGGAATTGAATCGACCATCGTCGCGGCGACCGGCGGACCGGTGAGGCTGCTGCGCCCGGGACCAATCGCGATCGACGCCGAAACCGGCGCTTCCCGAGCCATCGAAGCCCCCGGCCAGCTCGCCAGCCATTATTCGCCCGGAAAGCCGCTTCGGCTCAACGCCAGCGCTGCCGCGGCGGACGAATTTCTGATCGGCTTCGGGCCGGTTGCGGGTGACGTCAATCTCAGCGCGTCAGGCGACCTGACCGAAGCCGCCGCGCGATTGTTCGACTTGCTCCACCAGGCGCAAGCCGCGCCCAAACCACGCATCGCGGTCGCGCCGGTGCCCGACAATGGCCTCGGCGCGGCAATCAACGACCGGCTGCGCCGCGCCGCGGCCTAGGCGCGAAAGCGCGCGGCTTCGTGCGAGCCTTTAGTGGCGTCGCCCTCGCTGTACGAATGCGCGCCCGCGCCGGCGAGCCGGCCGCCCTCGACGATCAGATATTCCTCGCGGATCGGGCGCCCTGCCAGAAAGCATTCGAGGATCTCGCGAGTCCCGGCGGCATAGCGCGCCTGCGCCGACAGCGACGTGCCCGAGATGTGCGGCGTCATGCCGTGATTGGGCATCGTCCGCCACGGATGATCGCGCGGCGCCGGCTGCGGAAACCACACGTCGCCGGCATAGCCCGCCAACTGACCGCTCTTGAGCGCGTCCGCGACCGCGTCGCGGTCGACGATCTTGCCGCGCGCGGTGTTGATCAAATAAGCCCCGCGCTTCATCCGCGCGAGCATCGCCGCGTCGAATAGATTTTCGGTTTCGGGGTGAAGCGGGCAATTGATGGTGACGACGTCGCAATGCGGCACCATGTCCGCCGCCGACGCGTGCCAAATAAGCCCAAGTTCGCGCTCAATCTCCTCGGGCAAGCGGTGACGGTCGGTGTAATGCAGGAGCATGTCGAACGGCTTCAACCGGCGCAGCACGGCCAGGCCGATGCGTCCCGCCGCGACCGTCCCGACATGCATTCCCTCGACGTCGTACGATCGCGCCGCGCAATCGGCGATGTTCCACCCGCCACGCTTCGCCCAATCGTTGCTCGGCAGATAATTGCGGACCAAAGCGAGGATCGACATCACGACATGTTCGGACACGCTGATCGAATTGCAGAAGGTCACTTCGGCAACGGTAATCCCGTGCTTGATCGCGGCTTCGAGGTCGACATGGTCCGACCCGATCCCGGCGGTGATCGCGAGCTTGAGTTTGGGCGCCTTGGTGATCCGCTCGGCGGTCAGATAGGCGGGCCAGAAGGGTTGCGAAATGACCACGTCGGCGTCGGCCAGCTCGCGTTCGAACGTCGAGTCCGGTCCGTCCTTGTCCGAAGTTACGACGAGCTGGTGCCCGCCCGCCTCGAGAAAGCCGCGCAGGCCAAGCTCGCCCGACACGCTGCCGAGCAAGGTGCCCGGCTGAAAGTCGATCGCGCTTGGGCTCGGCAGCGTCTGGCCATCGGGATAGTGCGCGATGCTCGGCAGATCGTCGCGCGCGTAGCTTGTGGGATAGCCATCAAGCGGATCGTCGTAGAGCACACAGACAATTTTCGCCATTCGACCACTCCCCTGCCGTTCGGCCGAGGGAACGCCCGCGCGCCCAGCGAGTCAACCGCGCTCAGCTGTCGGCGGCGACGCTGCTCTTGAGGCGATCGTTGAAGCTTTTGCGCAATTTCTGCAGCTTGGGCGGGATGATCGCCATGCAGTACGGATTGCGCTGTCCCTCGCCCGACCAATAATCCTGGTGGTAATCCTCGGCCGGATACCAATGGCCGAGCGGTTCGATGGTGGTCACCACCCGCCCGCCCTGATCGGCATTGGCGCGCGCGATCGCCGCTTTGGCCTGGCGCTCCTGTTCGTCGCTGGTGGGGAAGATCGCCGAGCGATATTGCGTTCCGACGTCATTGCCCTGGCGGTTCAATTGGGTCGGATCGTGGGTCGCGAAAAAGATGTCGAGCAGATCGTCAAAGGACAATTGCGCGGGATCGAAAGTAATCCGGATCGCTTCGGCATGGCCGGTGTCGCCGCCGCACACCTGCTTGTAGGTGGGATTGATGGTCTCGCCGCCGATGTAGCCGCTTTCAACCGACTTGACCCCGACGAGGTCGAGAAACACCGCCTCGGTGCACCAAAAACAACCACCCGCGAGGATTGCGACTTCGTCCGCCATCTTCCGTCTCCTTCTCGTCAAAGGGAGATAGGAAGCTCACCCGCGCAATACGAGGCCGCTCAGTTTTTTTGGTAGCTCGCTTTGAGACTAGCGAGTTCAAGCCGTTTGCCGATCCACTCGCTCAATTCGGCGAAGCTCAGGGGCTGTTCGAACACGATCCCCGCGCGGCGATCGCTGTACCAGCGTACCTCGCCTTTGACCGGGCGCAGGCTCTCGACCACCACGACGACCTTCTTGCCGACGCAATATTCCTCGATTGGCTCGACCTTCATCCCGGCCAGAGAGACGTCGTGAACGTCGACGTTGTAATAGACCTTGCCGATGCGGATCGATGCCTTGCACGCGATTTCGAGGCGCGGCGGACGCGCGCGGAACCCGTGGCGCGGCTTGCGCCCCGCGAGCAGCTCACCAAGATCGACATTATGGTCAAATTTCAGCCCGACATAATCGTCGCGGGTCCACACCACCGAAGCGGGGATGCGCTGCGAGGAAAATTCAACCTCGACCGCATCGCCGACCGCAGGAGGCACCGGAACGATCGCCATCAGCCCCCCGGCCGATAGATTCTGGACGCGCACAAGCTGCCCGCCGAACGCCGATTTGAGCTTGGCCAGCTGAAGCATCGCCGGAAGCCGCCCGTCGCCGCGCCGGTCAAGCGGACGCGGGACGTTGGTCGATAGGGAAAAAGTCGTCGATTCGAACGAAATTTCGCCATTCTCGATTGGCGCTTCGGGCGGTTTTCTGCGGATTAACGATGCAAACATGACGCTTCGCTCCTCCCTTCGAACAGCGGTCGAGTGCGCGACTATATGGACTATAGGGTTAAAAGAGCGTTTCAGCGCTTGACCTCGGGCCGGATACGGGAGCACCGGCCTTTCAGGGAGAAGCGGCCATGTCGCAGCCACGCTTGCTGCTGATCGACGATGAGCCCGCGCTGGCGGATTTCCTCGCCAGCGCGGCGCGTGAATGCGGCTTCGATCCGGCGATCACCGACAATGACAGCGCGTTTCGCACCAGCTTCCTGGAAGAAACGCCGAGCGTCGTCGCGCTCGATCTCGGGATGCCGGGAATGGACGGGGTCGAGCTGCTGCGCTTTCTCGCCGAGCAAAACTATCGCGCGCCGGTGCTGATCATCAGCGGTTTCGACCGGCGCGTGCTCGAAAGCGCCTTCCGGCTCGGGCAGGCGCTCGGGTTGAGCATGGCCGGACCTTTGGCCAAGCCGGTCCGGCTCGAATCGCTCGAAGCGATGCTGACCGAACTGAAGTCCACCCTGGTGCAATGAGCGCGCGCACCCCGGCACTCATTGCCAGCCTCCAGCGCGCCATTCGCGACCAGGCGCTGCATATGTTTTATCAGCCCAAGGTGTCGTTGCGCGATGGCGGCGTGACGCGCGTCGAAGCGCTGGTGCGCTGGGACGACCCCGAACTTGGCACCGTCGAGCCATCGCTGTTCGTGCCGTTGGCCGAAGCGCACGGGCTGATCGACGATCTCACCTTGTGGGGGTTGCGTACCGTGCTGCGCCAGTGGGTCGACTGGTCGCAGGAGGGGATCGACACCTCGATCGCGCTCAACATCTCCGCGCTCAGTCTCCAGAATCTCGATTTCCCCGACCTCGTCGAGCGCATGTGCCGCGGGCTCGACGTTCCCGCCGACCGCCTGGTGCTCGAGCTGACCGAGGGCGCGACCCAGCCGCTGATCAAGCTGATGGACACGCTGACGCGTTTCCGCATCAAGGGCATCGGCCTTGCCATCGACGATTTCGGCACCGGTTATTCGTCGCTGATGCAGCTTCGCCAATTGCCGTTCACCGAAGTCAAGATCGACCGCTCGTTCGTCGCCGACGTAACCGAATCGCGCGATTGCCGGCTGATCGTCCAGGCGATCATCGAGCTCGCCCACGGGCTTGGCCTCGTCGCCACCGCCGAAGGGGTCGAGACGATCGAGCAGTTGCGCGTGATGCGCGAACTCGGCTGCGACCTCGTTCAGGGCTATCTGGTGTCGCCGCCGCTCGATCCCGCCGAACTCGGCGCGTGGCGCGCCGACTTCCGCCCGCGCTGGCCGGCGATGCTTCAGGATGAAACGCTCGCCTTATGGAGCAATATCGAAGCGGACGCCCTGCGCGAGCGGCAGGTCTGAGCCGTAATTGATGGTGTTGGTCTGGCGCCGCATATAGGCGCGCCAGCTGTCCGAGCCGCTTTCGCGCCCGCCGCCGGTGTCCTTCTCGCCGCCAAACGCACCACCGATTTCGGCGCCCGACGGGCCGATGTTGACGTTGGCGATGCCGCAGTCGGAACCGGTCGCGGAAAGGAATTGCTCGGCCTCGCGCAGGTCGTTGGTGAAGATCGACGACGACAGGCCCTGCGTCACCGCATTGTTGAGCGCGATCGCCTCGTCGAGCGAGGAATAGCGCAGCGCATAGAGGATCGGCGCAAAGGTCTCCTCGACCATCGTCCCCGTTTGCGCGTCAACTTCGACCAGCGCCGGGCGGACGTAATCGCCGCCGTCGACCGCAGCCACGCGCTCAAGTTTATCGCCGAGTACGCGCGCCATGCCGTCGAACGCGGCGCGGTCAATCAGCGGACCGATGAGAGTGGCATCGTCGCGCGGGTCGCCGATTTTCACTGCAGCGAACAAGGCGCGGACGCGCGCGAGCAAAGGCTCGGCGACGCTGTCGTGGACGATCAGCCGGCGCAGCGAGGTGCAGCGCTGGCCGGCGGTCCCGGCGGCCGAGAACAGGATTGCGCGCGCGGCCAGCTCGAGGTCGGCCGACGGCGCGACGATCATTGCATTATTGCCGCCAAGCTCGAGCAGCGAACGGCCGAAACGCTGCGCGACGCGCGGGCCGACGGCGCGGCCCATCGCGGTCGATCCGGTCGCCGAGACCAAAGCGATGCGCGGATCGTCGACCAGTGCTTCGCCGATCGTGCGGTCGCCCTGGACCAGTTGGAGCAGCCCGTCTGGCGCATCGCCGAAGCGGTCGAGCGCGCGATGCATGATCGCCATCACCGCCGCCGCCGCCAGCGGTGTCTTTTCGCTCGGCTTCCACACCACCGGGTCGCCGCACACCAGCGCCAGCGCGGCATTCCACGCCCACACCGCGACTGGAAAATTGAAGGCGCTAATCACCAGCACGGGCCCGAGCGGGTGCCATTGCTCGATCATCCGGTGGTCGGGGCGCTCGCTGGCGATGGTCAGCCCGTAAAGCTGGCGCGACAGCCCGACCGCGAAGTCGCAAATGTCGATCATCTCCTGCACTTCGCCGCGGCTTTCGGAGACGATCTTCCCCGCCTCGAGCGTGACCAGCCGCGCGAGCGGCTCCTTGGCCGCGCGCAATTCCTCGCCGAGCAGACGGACAAGTTCGCCGCGGCGCGGCGCGGGAACCTTGCGCCAGGCGAGAAAGGCCTCGGCCGCAGAGGCGCAAGCGGCAGCGGGATCACCGACTGTGACCCGCCCGATCTCGGCCCCGTCGATCGGCGAGAAACTGACCAGATCGCCGCGGCTGGCGATGCCGAACTCGCGCAGGAGCGCGGCGTTTTCTTCGGCGGGAGTCATGCGAACAAAGCCTTGGCGCGCGCCAT
>JBDSTQ010000246.1:0-6133 GCA_039928195.1 Sphingomicrobium sp. | reverse complement strand
GCTGTTCGCAGTCCGCGCGCGTGTTTTGCTCGGTCAGGCCGAAGCCGCTGACGCGCCTAGCTTCACCAGCGGTCTGCTGATCGGCAGCGACATCGCCATCGGCCTGCGCGAGCCGCACTCCAGCGAGATTATCGTCATGGGTCGGCCCGAGCTGACGCGGCTATATGCGGCGGCGCTGTGCGAAGCCGGCGCCCGCGCAATTGAACTCGACGGCGAGCGAAGCTTTATTGCCGGGTGCGCGCGAATATCGGAGTTGCTTTGATGGGGCCTGCCGAACTGCTGCGCGACTATCTCGACAAGTGCCCGCTCATCGCGATCATTCGCGGAGTTACGCCCGGCGAGGCCGAAGCGGTCGGCCGCGCCATCTTCAACGCCGGCATTCGCATCATCGAGGTTCCGCTGAATTCGCCCGATCCGCTGGCGAGCATCGCCGCGCTGGCGGCGGCGTTCGGCGACCAGGCGCTGATCGGCGCGGGGACGGTGCTTGACCCCGCCCAGGTGGCAGAAGTCAAAGCGGCGGGCGGGCGGTTGATCGTTTCCCCCGACACCAACCCGGCGGTGATCGCCGCCGCCGTTTCAGCGGGGCTTGTCTCCACCCCCGGTTATTTCACTCCGTCCGAGGCCTTCACCGCGCTTCGTGCCGGTGCGCACGGGCTCAAGCTGTTCCCCGCCGAGGGCGCCAGTCCCGAGATGCTCAAGGCGCAGCGCGCGGTGCTTCCGCGCGACGTCCCGATCATCGTTGTCGGCGGGGTCCGGCCCGACAATATAGCGCCGTGGCTTGCCGCCGGAGCCGACGGACTCGGGCTCGGCGGCGGGTTGTATTCGGCCGGTCAGTCGCTTGAAGAAACCAGCGCCAAGGCGCGTGCTTATGTGGCGGGAGTGCGCAGCCAGTGAAGCCGATCCGCATCGCCATTCTCGGTTATGGCAAGATCGCCGCCGACCAACATGTCCCCGCAATCCGCGCCAACCCGCGCTTCGAACTCGTCGCCAGCTCAAGCCGCTCGGGGCAGGGCGTCGAGCGCTGCTTCACCGACTGGCGCGAACTCATCCGCAGTGTCGATGGACTGGAAGCGGTGGCGATCACGACTCCGCCCGGGCCGCGCTTCGAAATCGCCCGCGAATGCCTCGCGGCGGGACTTCATTGCCTGCTTGAAAAGCCGCCGGCCGCGGGGCTGGCGCCGATCGACGCGCTCGCCCGCCTCGCCGAGGTCAATCAGCGCACGCTCTACACCACCTGGCACGCGCAGCATCATCCGGCGGTCGATGCGGCCGCCGCCGCCCTCGCCGGCAAGCGCATCGCCTCGTTCGAAATCATTTGGCACGAGGATGTTCACAAATGGCATCCGGGCCAGGCGTGGATTTGGCAGCCCGGGGGCTTTGGCGTGTTCGATCCGGGGATCAACGCTTTCTCCATCGCCACGCGGATTTTCCCCGGGACGCTGGTGGTCGAATCGGCCGAGCTGTTCGTGCCCGCCAATGCCCAGACGCCGATCGCCGCCGAGATTGTTTTTTCCAGCCCCGAGGCCGACGGACCGCTGAGCGCCAGCCTCGACTGGCGCAAGACCGACGGCGAGGAATGGACGATCGACGTGACCACCGCCGACGGGGTCCATGTGCGGCTTGAGCAAGGCGGCGCCAGGCTGACCGTCGATGGCGTTGCCGGACCACCCGACGGTGCGGGCGAATATCCCGATATTTACGATCGGTTCGTGCGCTTGCTCGACGAGCGCAAAAGCCTGGTCGACGTCGCACCGCTCCGTCTGGTCGCCGATTGCCTGCTGCTTGGCCGCCATCACGCGGTGGCGGCAGTCGAAAGCTAATCTGCATTATCGAAAACGCCCTAATTGCCGGGTTGAGCGTGTCCGTAACAAAGGCGTAGGACGCGAGTGGAGGCGACAGTCCGACTCGCCTCGGCGGGGAAGGCAAATGGCACACACGATCGTCGCTGAGATAAGCCGCGCGGACGAGGCCTTCGCCGGCAACCGCTTGTTGTCCACTTTTGCGGTTGCCGATCGCGGCCTTGTCGAAGACGTCGGCGAACTGATCGAGCTGAAGTCGGGCGACATCATCTTCCAGCGCGGCGCGCAAATCGAATTCAGCCTGTTCCCGATCGGCGCGACGGTCATCGCCATGTGCACCCAGCTCAGCGACGGGCGTTCGGTCGAGGTCGCCTCGGTCGGCCGCGAAGGCGCGCTCGGCGGAATCATCAGCTGCGGTCAGGCGCCAGCCTTTTCGCGCGCACTCGTGCTCGTCGGCGGCTTCGCTTTCCGGATCCCGATGGCGGCGCTCGAAGAGGCCAAGCGCAGCTCGCGCTTCATCGACCATATTTTCTGCCGCTACGCCGATTATCTGCTCAGCCAGGTCATGCAGTCGGTCGCGTGCAGTACCTTCCACACGATCAACCAGCGCGCCGCGCGCTGGCTGCTCCATGCACAAGATCGCGCGGGCGACCGGCTCGAGCTGACGCAGGAAGCGCTAGCGAGCTTGCTTGGGGTTCAGCGCACGACCTTGAACGCGGTCGTTCAGGCGCTGCAACACGACGGAGTGATCGCCACCGGGCGCGGCGTCGTCCGCGTCACCGACCGCGTCGAGCTCAAGCACCGCGCGTGCGAATGCTATCAGAAACTCGAGGACCATTTTGCCGCGGTTATCGGGCCGGGCGGGACCGGCGCCTAATTATTCTGGATGTTCGACCGCGATTTGGTGATCTTGGCCAGGGCATCTTCGGCCGCCGTGCATAAGCCGTCGGCATTGCCGAGCGTCACCGCCACCCACTCGCTGTCGACGGTCCGCGCCCCGGTGCCTTCGACTTTCTTGATGTCGTAGGTCGGTTTGATCGCGCTGAGCTGCGGGGTCGACGGGCCCCATTCCTTGACGAAGGTCACCGAACCGTGGGTGCGCTTGCCGGTCGCCTGGCCCGTTGCTGAATCGCGCGGACTTTTGACCGAGTGAAACTGGGCATCCTTCACGGTGCCGCCGGCGCAGGCCAGCTTGAGATAGGCTTCGTCGGGCGCGCCATCGCCGTCGAGGTCGCCGGTCGCGCGCAAATGAAGCACCGGCGCGCCCGTCGCGGGGTCGCCGCCGACCGCGATGACGCTCGCATTGTGCCAATCATCCCACGCCATCGTCTTGCCCGCCTCGGGCGCCCCTTGCGCGGCCGCGATCAATGCCAGGATGAGCATATTTGCCTCCCTCTTTGGAAGCAGCGAGAATGCGCTTGTCGCGCCCGCTAGGCAAGCAGCCGCCAGCCGAGCGTCTCGCCGGCGAGGAACGGCATCAATCCGGCGACGTCGGCCGGAACATCATATTCATGGCGTTCGAGCGTCACCATGCCGTCGTTGAGTGGAATACCGTAGAAACGCGCGCCATGCTCGGACGCGAAGCCTTCGAAATGGTCGAGCGCGCCCTCCTCGTCGAACACTTTGGCATAGCTTTCGAGCGCGAACGCGGCGTTGAAAATGCCCGCGCAGCCGCATGCCGATTCTTTGGCATCGCGGGCGTGCGGCGCACTGTCGGTGCCGAGGAAATATTTGGGTGAACCCGAGGTTGCGGCCGCGCGCACCGCCAGCCGATGGGCTTCGCGCTTGGCCACCGGCAGGCAATATGCGTGGGGCCGCAGCCCGCCGTCGAACAAGGCGTTGCGATTGATGATCAGATGTTGCGGGGTGACCGTCGCGGCGATCGTCGGACCGCCATCGCGCACGAAACCGGCGGCGTCGGCGGTGGTGATATGCTCAAAAATGATCTTGAGCTCGGGCAGGTCACGCATCAGCGGCGCGAGCACGCGGTCAATGAACACCGCCTCGCGGTCGAACACATCGATTTGCGGGTCGGTCACCTCGCCGTGCACGCACAGCGGCATGCCGATCCGCTGCATCCGCTCAAGCGCCGGATAAATGTTGCGGACATCGGTCACGCCCGATGCGGAATTGGTGGTCGCCCCCGCCGGATACAGCTTCGCCGCGATCCACACGCCCTCGGCGTGCCCGCGCGCCAGTTCGTCGGCATCGCCGTCGTCGGTCAGGTAACAGGTCATCAGCGGTGTGAAGCCCGGCCCCGCGGCGGCAATGATGCGGTCGCGATAGGCGCTGGCCGCCGCGACACTGGTCACCGGCGGCACCAGATTGGGCATGATGATCGCCCGCGCAAACTGGCGCGCGGTAAATGGCGCGACCCGCTGGAGCATTTCGCCATCGCGCAAATGCACGTGCCAATCGTCGGGCCGGCGAATGGTCAGCGTTTCATTTGTCACCCCGGCTCCCTAACTGAAGGGCATGGCCGCCACCACCCTCAGTGACCGCGCCCTCGTCCGCCTGGCGGGCGCAGGCGTGCGCGAATTCCTTCAAGGACTGGTGACCAGCGACGTCGAAGGATCGCTTCCAGTGTGGGCGGGGCTGCTCACCGCGCAAGGTAAATGCCTGTTCGATTTCATCATCTGGAGCGAGGGCGAAGACATCCTTCTCGACTGCGAGGCCGATGCCGCGGACGACCTCATCAAGTGCCTGTCGATCTACCGCCTGCGCCGCCCGATCACGATCGCGCGCGACGACCGCTTCGCCGTGCATTGGTCGCCCGACGGCGCCGACGACCCGCGCCTGCCCGCGCTCGGTCGCCGCTGGCTCGCGCCGCCCGCCGAGCCCGCGACCGGCTGGCTCGAACACCGCCTCCGCCTCGGCGTTACCGAAGGCCGCGCCGAACTCGGCGACATCCTCTGGCTCGAATGCAATGCTGCCGAATTGAACGGCGTCAGCTTCGACAAGGGCTGTTACGTCGGCCAGGAAAATACCGCACGGATGAACTGGCGGGCCAAGGTCAACCGCCGCCTGGTGGTGGTCGAAGGCGAAGGCGGCCCGCGCGCCCGCATCGCTTATCCGGAGCTGGGACTAGCCGTCGAGCATCGCCGCATTGACGACCTGGCCGGCGCAATCATCCCTGGCTGGCTTCAATCGACCACCGCATAAGCGCGCACCGCGAAGGTGCCCATTCCGGCGATCTTGGGTGGCACCGCGGAGAATCGGAAGCCGCCGTCGGGCAGCTGGTCGAGCCCCGTCATATGCTCGCAGATCGGGATGTCCGCGCCGAGCAATATCGTATGCACCGGCCGCGCGCGGATGCTGGTCTGGTCGATATTATAGCTGTCGATCCCGACCAGCGCCGCACCGTGGTCGGCAAGCCAGCGCGCCGCTTCGCCGGTTAGGAACGGGTGGTCGTGCTTATACGGTTCGGTGCGCCAGTGCCGATCCCAGCCGGTATGTACCAGCACCGCCCGCCCGCGCACGTCGAGTTCGGTGAAATGTTCGGCACCGGTCGCCAATCCATCGGCGAATGGCCGCCGCAGCACGATCCCGGGCAGGTCGGCAAGTGACTTCAGCGGCAGCTCGGCGAGGTCCTTGCCCTCGGCATATCGATGGAACGGCGAATCGAGATAAGTGCCGGTGTTGGCGACCATGTCGATGCGCCCGATCTGAAAGCTCGACCCGTCATCGTAATTGGCCGCCGACCCTTCGCGCGTCCAATAATCGCAAATGTGCGGGCCGGGCAGGTTGCCATATGTGACCATGCCATGCTCGATCACATGGCTGAGGTCGACGATCCTTGGCTCTTCACGATGCGCCATGAGGCGAAAGCTCCAATCAGCAACCACACGACATTGAGTGCGGTCGAGGGTATCGCGCCGTGCCACCAGCCATTGACGATGAACCCCGCCGCGCCAACTACATTCATCGCCTGATAGCTTAGCGACTTGCCGGTCACCCTCCCCGCGGTGAGCAGGGCATAAGCAGCAAGGATCAGCAGCGCCCCGATCCACCCGGCGATTTCGACGAGAATGATTGTCACCAGCTTGCCCCGTCGATTTCGCGCACTTCAATGCCCTCAAGCAGCGCGGGATCGACCAGACGCGCATTGACTCCCATCCGTGCGAATGGAGGCTCGGCGAGTGGCTCCCAATGCGTTGCGATCCCGCACGTCGCGCAGCGCAGGATGCGGATCATCGGCGGGTCCTGATCCGCGCGGACATAGCTGTCGAATTCCCCCGTGATCTGCAGCTCATCCGACGCGAAATAGATCCCGCGGAAGCCCGATTTGGCGCACAGGCTGCAATTGCATTGGTTCACATAGTCGGGACGGCGGG
>JBDSTQ010000245.1:0-4831 GCA_039928195.1 Sphingomicrobium sp. | reverse complement strand
GGGATTGTCGCGGTCTTCCTTGATGACATGCGCATAACCGCGCACGCCCGACGTCCCTGGCCCAATCAACCGTTGCCAGGTCCGCCCGTAATCGCCGGTGCGGTAAAGATAAGGGGTCATGTCGCCGAACGAATGGCGGTCGTCCGTGACATAAGCGACGGCGGGATGGAAGCGGCTCGCCTCGACCCAGCTGATCCAATTACCCTGCGGCAGGCCGAGCGATGACGTCAGATTGCTCCAGTTGCGCCCGCCGTCGCGCGTCAGCTGGACATTACCGTCATCGGTCCCGACCCAGATCTGGCCGGCCGCGCGCGGGCTTTCGGAAATCGAATAGATCGTCGTGTTCATTTCCGCCGAGCTGTTGTCGACGGTAATTCCGCCCGATTGCTCCTGGCGCTGGCGGTTGGGATCGTTGGTCGACAGATCGGGCGAAATACGATCCCAGCTGACGCCATGATCGCGGCTGCGGAAGAGAAATTGCGAGCCGATGTACAGCGCGCCCTTGTCGTTGGGCGACAGATGCAGCGGCGTGTTCCAATTGTACCGCAGTTTCTCCTTATATTGCGCGGTCGGGCGGATATCGCGCCCGCTGTGCGTCTTGCGGTTGATCCGCGCGATGTGGCCGCCCTGATATTCGACATAAACCTGGTCCGGATCGGTCGGATCGGCGAATGCCCAAAAGCCGTCGCCGCCGTACAGATTTTCCCACCGGTTATTGGTGATCCCGCCGGGATATTCCTGGTCGCCGACCCAGCTCGAATTGTCCTGCAGCCCGCCATAAACCTGATAGGGGTCGTTCATGTCGGCGCTGACGTGATAAAATTGGCTGATCGGCAGATTCTCGCTTTTCAGCCAGCGGTTGCCGCCGTCGTAGCTGGTCCACAGCCCGCCGTCGTCGCCGCCGATCATATGTTTGGTGTTGGTCGGGTTGATCCACACATCGTGCCAGTCGCCGTGGGTCGCGTCGGTCGTGCCCGAAAAGCTTTTGCCGCCGTCTTCGGAAACGCTCATTGAATAGCCCATCTTGAACAGGCGGTCGGGGTTCTTGGGATCGACCTCGAGGCGTCCGAAGTAGAACGGCCGCCACACCATGCCCTGGCTGCGGTCGCGCTCTTCCCACGTCAGCCCGCCATTGTCCGATACGAACAAAGCCGGGCGGACATTCTCGACGAAGGCATAGACGCGTTTGGGGTTCGACGGCGCGTAGGCGATCTCGATCCGGCCCCACGGCTGCTTGGGCAGGCCCTTGCGCTTGTCGCCGTCGAGGTAGGCCCAGCTGCGGCCGCCATCGCGACTTTCGGCGATGCGGCTGCCCGACTGGTCGGTCGGCCCGTCGCCGCCCGAGCGGAAGCCGTCGGGGCGGCGGCGAAAGTCCCACGTTCCGGCGAGCAAATGCTCGGGATTGGCGGGGTCGAGCGCGATCGTCGAACAGCCGGTCGACAGATTCGCACCCTTGAGGATCAGCGACCAGCTACGCCCGCCATCGCTGGTTTTGTAGAGCCCGCGATCGGTCGAGTCCGACCACAGAGCGCCTGGCGCGCAGACATAGACGATGTTGCCGTTCTTGGGGTGGACGACGATGCGCGTAATGCGCTCGACATTGGGCAGGCCGACATGGTCCCACGTCTCGCCGCCGTCGACCGAGCGATACACGCCATTGCCGACCGATACCGAGTTGCGCGTCCAGCTCTCGCCCGATCCGGCCCACATCACCTTGGGATTGGTGGGGTCGAGCGCGACCGCGCCGATCGATTGCACCGGCTGCTTGTCGAATACCGGTTTGAACGTTGTTCCGCCGTCTTCGGACTTCCACACGCCGCCCGAGGCGGCGCCGATCAGCACCGTGACCTTGCCGTCCATTTCCTGGCGCGCGGTGACCGCCGCGATTCGTCCCGACATCGTCGCGGAGCCGATGTTGCGAACCCCGAGGCCCGAAATCGCCGCGGTGTCGGCGCCCGCAACTTGCGCTGTCGCCGGAGCCGCAATGACCGCTGCCGCGGTCGCGAGGAGAAAATAGCGAATCATGATCAATTCCCCTTTGGCGGGCTGGCGGGCGTGGTCTCGGCGGTTGGCGCGTCATTGTCGGGTTTGCCTTGTGGTTTGTCCGAAGCGTCGGCGCCGCCGAGCGTCCCCGGCGCGGCGCCCGCGCGCGGCTCGGCAAAATAGCTCGCGCTGACCGGCCCGTTAGCCGCGCCGCTGGCAAGGATCGTCCGCTGGCGCTGATCGGGATGGCCCTGGCCCCAGCTTTCGACCGACATCGGGAAATACACCCCCGCAATCTTTTCATAATCGCCGAGCTCGGTCTCGCTGTTGGTCTGCGCCCCGCGGATCCGCCGGCTCTCCTCGATCTTGATCTCGAGATAAGTGTCGGGGTCGAGCCAGAAGACGAATTCGTCGCCGTCCTTCTGCGCGACCTTCAATTTATACGCGAGCGTCCCGTCGAAATCTTCGCGGCCAAGATACGTGACCTTGCTGCCATCGGAGCGCGACGCGAGCAGCGGCCCTTCGATCAGCGCCGAATCGGCCTGCGAGCGCGCTTCGTCGGCGCCCATCTTTTCGGCGTCCTTGCGCCCCTGGAACGGGTTGATCCGCCAGCCACCGCTGCCATCATAAGCCGAGACGATCGTCAGTCCCTGGATGCCAAGGTCGACGCGCGATCGCGCGCTGCCATCGATCTCGGCCGAGGTCGCTTGAAAGCTGAGCTCGAAATCACCCGGAAACAAGGTCCGCCCGGTGAAGCTGATGGTCTTGATCGCGGCAATCGCCGCGGCGCCGCCGCGCGCCTCAAGATTTTTGGCGAGGAGGCTTTGCGCGTCCTGCGCGGCGGCCGGTGCGGCGACCGCGCCAATCAGCAGCGCGCCCAACAAATTGCGAAATGTCATGATACCGGCTCCCCCGTCGAGTGCGGCGACCATGACGCGCGCCACTCGCTGAATCAAGCGCGCTGGACCGCGATTGGTCGAAGCCGCCGGCCGTCTGCCGGATTGTCGGTGATCGATCCGATCCGGCTTAACTTGGGTCGCTGTTCTCGCTTGCCGGGTTATGGCATTCGCACGGACGGGGAGAGTTTTTGATGCCAGAGCCTGATGCCGGCTCCGAGCAGCGCGTCGAGCGCCGCAATAATCTGTTCGTCGTCGCGGTTCTCCATTGGCCCGGGGCGCCGGTCGCGGTGCGCATTCGCAATATGTCGCCGAACGGTGCGCTGGTCGAAGGCGCGGGGTTGCCCGATGTCGGCACGGCCGTGCGCCTCAGTCGCGGCCAGCGCAACGTCGCCGGCGAGCTCATGTGGCGCGGCGAGATGCATGCCGGGCTCCAATTCTCCGCGCCGGTCAACGTTGCCGACTGGCTTCCGGCCAATGCCGGCAATGCGGGGCAGCAGCGGGTCGACCAGATTGTGTTCGAAGCCAAAGCGGCGCGTGTCGCGACGGGTATCGTTCCCAACGAACCCAGTGCGCCGGACTATGCCGCGATTGCCCGCGCCCTGGTCAAGGCCGGCGACGAGCTGGTCGCCGTTCCCGGCCTCGCCGAAAATCATCCCGATGCGCTTCAGGCGATCGACATCGCCGCCCAGGCGCTCAATTTGCTGACCCGCCGCTAGAACGCGCTTGGCGCGAAGCCCATGTCGTGCTGGGCGATCACTGCGCGCACGACATTGTTCATCAGCGTCATCCGCGTCGGCAGCGGCACCGACGTCTTCTTGATCATCACCGCGACCGCATAGCTGCGCCCGTTGGGGGCAGTCAGCACGCCGATGTCGTTATACCCCGCCTGGACCGGGCCGAGTATTTGCCCGGTGCCGGTCTTGTGGCTCAGCGACCAGCCGGGCTTGAGCCCGCCTTTGAGGCGATTGGCGCCGGTTTTGGTATTGCCCATCACCCACAACAAGCGCCGCGTGCCTTCGGGCGACAGCAATTCGCCGCGTTTGAGGCGCGTCAGCGCGCCCACGATCGCCGCCGGCGCGGCGCCGTCGTAAGGGTCCTCAATGTAACGGTTGAAGGCCGCGTCGCGTAGTCCCTTGGGCAGCGCATTGCGCGCCTGGTAAAACGCGTTGCCGACCGAGTAGCTCGGGCTCCAGATCAGTCCCGCGATCCGGCTCTGCAGCGCGCGCTCGCCGTCGTAAAAGCGGATCGCGCCCAATTGCTTGGCTGAGACCATGTTGCGCACCGCTTGCGGGCCGCCGACCGAGCGCATCAATTTGTCGTTGCACGTATTGTCGCTGGTGGTGATCGCCTTGAACATCAGATCGTCGAGCGAGGTGGTATAGCCGCCGCCGAGGATCTTGGCCGCGATCGGCTGATGGAATAAGGTCAAATCGCCGCGCCCGAGCGAGACCTTGTCGGCCATCCGCACGCGGCCTTTGTCGGCGGCGTCGAGCGCGGTGATCGCGACCCATAATTTGCTTACGCTCTGCTGCGGGTACAGCTCGTCGGCCTTCCACCCGACCGTCCAGCCGTCGTCAACCGAACGCACCGCGATCCCGACGCGGCCGTTAAAAGAACGCCCGAGTTCGCTCACCCGGTCGCGCAGATATTGCGGGGCGACGGCCAGCGCGCGCGGCGGAACCGGCCGGACCAAAGAAATTGCGGACGGCTGGGCAACGGCTCCGCTGATCCCGGCAAGCGTCACCAGAATGACTGCCAAACCACCTATTTTCCGCGCTGACGTCATGACTTCCTTTTCCCCCAGCGCTTTGCAACTCAAGCAGGTTACGCGGTTCAGCTGAACCCACGCTGTCGCCGGGGAATCGCATTCCCGACTCGCCTTGCCAAGCGCCTTTCGCGTTCAGCCGGCGCTATTCTGCGGAATCAGCAACGCGCCCGACTCGATCTCG
>JBDSTQ010000244.1:0-6447 GCA_039928195.1 Sphingomicrobium sp. | reverse complement strand
ATACCGCCGAGATCATCACGAAGCGCAGGCCCACCGCATCGGCAAGCAGGCGCGCGATGCTGGTCTTGCCCGTGCCTGGCGGTCCCCACAGGATCATCGAGCCAAGCTTGCCCGCCGCGACCATTCGCCCGATCGCGCCGTCGGCGCCGGTCAGATGGTCCTGGCCGACGACCTCCTCCAGCGCGGCCGGGCGAAGGCGGTCGGCGAGCGGCGCGGCGGCGGCGATTGCCGCCTCGTCGCGCGCGTCGGTCAGCGCATCTTCCCTGAACAGGTCCGCCATCAGGTCCATGTAGGCGGAGGCGAAGAAATTGCACCCGGTCTCTTGCACTAGATGCATCTAAGATATATCTCAGACGCATCTTAGGAGACATACACATGCATAGACATCATCATCATGGCTGCGGCGAGCGCGGCGAGCGGTCGCCCTTCGGCTTGTTCGGAATGTCGCGCGGGTTCAGCTTCGGCCCCGGCGGCTTTCACTTCGAATTTGGCGACGACGACAGCGGACGCGGCCGAGGGCGCGGACGCGGCGGCCCGCGCGGCCGCCGGCGGATGTTCGAGAGCGGGGAGTTGCGCCTCGTCCTGCTCAAGCTCATCGCCGACGAGCCGCGCCACGGCTACGACCTCATCCGCGCGATCGAGGAACTGACCGGCGGCGAATATGCGCCAAGCCCCGGAGTCATCTACCCCACCCTGACCCTGCTTCAGGACATGGGGCTGATCGAGGAAGCCCCGGGCGAGGGCGCGCGCAAGGCGTTCCAGGTGACCGCCGAGGGCCGCGAGCATCTTGCGGAGCGTGAGGCCGAAGTCGAGGCGCTGGTCGAGCGGCTGACCGAGCTTGCACCGGGCGAACCGAGCAGCGCCGGTCCGGCGATCGGCCGTGCGGTCAAGAATCTGATGGCCGCGCTCAGCCATCGGATCGGCCGCGACGGACTCGACGACGATTTGCTGCTTGAGATCGCGGCCGTGCTCGATGAAGCGGCGCAGCGGATCGAGCGCGTTAAATAGGTTTCGCGCTTTGCCACCGCCGCAGCGCATAGCGCGCTGCGAGCGGCAGCAGGGCGAGCGCGGCGAACGTCACGAGCAAGCGCGGGGAATAAATCTCGCCAACCCGCTCGATCACGCTCAGCTGGGTTCCGGCCTGGACGTAGAGAAAAGTCACCGGGAGTAGCCCGGCGAAGCTGACCGGCGCGAACAGGCGTAGCGGCATCCGCGTCAGCCCCATCGTCAGATTGACGACGAAGTAAGGCATGATCGTCATCAGCCGCAGCGCGAGCAGATAGAAAGCACCGTCGCGCGCAACTCCGGCGGCAACGCGCCTGGCCGAGCGTGCGAAGCGTTGCTCGACCCAGTCGCGCAGCACATAACGCGCGACCAGAAAGGCGAGCGAGTCGCCGAGCACGATCGCCGCGATCGCAATCCCCGTTCCCCACCACGCGCCGAAGATCGCTCCCGCGGCCAACCCGAAACCAAGCACCGCGCCGGGCAGCGAGAGTGCCAATGCAACGATGTTGAGCGCGGCAAACGCGGCGGCGGTCGCGGCCGGCCTGCTGTGCCACAAGACGGCCAGGCCCATGCGCTCGCGCTTGATCGCCGCAACGCTGAAATATTCGTCGAGCCCGAACCACACCACCGCGGCAATCCCGCCCACGACCGCCAGCAGCACGGCGGCCCGCGATCCTTTCACCTGCCGGTAATCCGCGCCAATCGCGCGCGCTTGTCGATCGCCCGGCTGTAAATCCGCAGCACCGCCGAATTGATCCGGTCCCAGTCCATCGTCTTGGCGAAAGCGAGCCCCGCCGCGCCGTGGCGCCGACGCATCCCGGGATCGCGCGCGTAGGCCGCGAGAGCGTCGGCGAACCCGTCGATGTCGGTCGCCTCGATCAGCGTCCCGGTTTCCCCGTCGCGCACCAGATTGGTCGCTCCGGTCGCTTCGGCGGCGACGACCGGAAGCGCGCACGCCATCGCTTCCAAAGTGACATTGCCGAACGCTTCGGTGATCGAGGGATTGAGCAGCACGTCGGCGCTGGCGAGGCCGCGGGCGAGCTCGCCGCCGGTGATCTGACCAAGGAAGATTGCGTCGGGGACCTGCTCCTCGAACCATTGGCGCGCCGGACCCTCGCCGATCACCAGAACGCGATATTTGACGTTGCGGCCAGCAAGTTCGCGGACCGCGTCGGCGAACACATCAATGCCTTTCTCGACCACCAGCCGGCCGAGAAAGGCGACGACCATTTCGTCGTCGGCAATGCCCAGGCTGCGCCGCCACGCCATATCGCGCCGGCCGGGATTGAATTGATCGCGGTCGATGCCGCGACCCCAGATCGCGATGTCGCGGGTCATGCGTTGCGCGCGCAGGATCGCAGCGGTCGATTCGGCCGGAACCATGACGATTTCACAGCGATGGTAAAACCGCCGCAGCATCGCCCGGATTGCTGGCTCGAACCATTGCAGATGGTAAAAAGCGAGATAGGTCTCGAACCGCGTGTGGACCGAGGCGACGACCGCAATCTTGCGCCGCCGCGCCCAGCTGATCGCGCGATGCGCGACAACATCGGGGCTGGAAACATGGATGACGTTGGGATTGAACGCCTCGAGGTCGCGGCGGACGCGCGCGGTCAACGCGCTGGGGATGCGATATTCGCGGCGCAGCGGGATCGATACCGAAGGCACGCTGACAACGTCGCCGGTGGCCGCGAAAGCCGGCTCGTCGACCGTCGGCGAATACACCCGGACTTGCACCCCCTGGCGCAACAGATAGTCGACCAGCCGGTTGAGCGCCTGATTGGCGCCGTCGCGCACATAATTGTAATTGCCCGAGAACAGGGCAATGCGGAGGTCGCTGGGCTGCACGGCTCGGGGCTGTAGCCGCCGCCCGCGCAAAGGCAAAGCAAAGGGCGCACGTGAACCAGGATGAAGCCAAGGCCGGGTTCGCGCCGGTGGCGCGCGGCGATGCGCGGCTGTTCATTCTTGGCAGCCTGCCCGGCGACGCCTCGCTCGCGGCGCGGCGTTATTATGCGCATCCGACCAATCAATTCTGGCGGCTGGTGGGCGCCGCGCTCGATGAGGAACTCGACGCGCTCACCTATCCCGCGCGCCTCGCGCGGCTCGCCCAGCGCCGGATCGGCCTGTGGGACGTGATCGCTTCGGCGCGGCGCCCGGGCAGCCTCGACCAGGCGATCCGCGCGGCCGATCTCAATCGCCTCGCGCATCTGCTCGACGATTACCCCGACCTGCGCGCGATCGCCTTCAATGGCGCGACCGCCGCTGCCATCGGGCGCCGGTTGATCGGCGCGGCGGCACCGGTCACGCTGCTCGATCTGCCGTCATCGAGCGCCGCCAACACCCGTCCAATGGCGGAAAAGGCGCGGGTCTGGGCGCGCCTGGCCGAATTTTTGCCCGACTGACCCGCGCGTCCCTTGCACTTGCCGCGCGGCGCGGCATGATTGCGGCGATGAGCATGCCGACCGACGAAGCCGACCCCGCGGACAAAAATCTGACGATGGTCGACGAAGCTTTGGTCGCGGGAACCATCGCCAACACCAATGGCCTGCTCGTCATCCTCGCCAAACTTGTCGCACGCGGGGTGTTCGACCGCGCCGACTTGGTGGCCTTTTCGGACAGCTATTCGAAGCCGCTCGACCATGTCGGAATGCGCGAGAATGAGCTGGTCAGCCAGATGCAGGACCAGATGGAATCGACGCTCGCCGAGCTTATGCGCTTCCTCAGCCAGCGCGAGCAAGACGAATAGCGGCCCGCCCGCGGGCTGATTGACTGTAGCGGACGGCTCCCACATACGGCGCCCGCCACGCAACGGCCCCTTCGTCTAGCGGTTAGGACGTCGCCCTCTCACGGCGAAAACACGAGTTCGATTCTCGTAGGGGTCACCAGTTGGCGACGGGGCGCGAGCCGAGGCCGGCAACCGGCGGCCGGAAACCGTGAACCTCCAGCCAGTCGACAATGATCGCCGCAATGCGTGGACCCGACCGGCCGTCGCCATAGGGCAGCGCCGGGCGCGACATCGCCGCGCGCGCCGCGGGGTCGCCGATCAGGCGACGCACCTCGCCGAGAATCCTCGCCTGATCGGTGCCGACGACCAACATGTTGCCGCTCGCGACGCCCTCGGGCCGTTCGGTGTTGGCGCGCAGGATCAGCAACGGCGTGCCGAGCGCCGGCGCTTCTTCCTGCATGCCCCCCGAATCGCTCAGAATAAGCTCGCAATCGCGCATCCGCCGGACCAGCTCGGCGTGGCTCAGCGGCGCGACCGGCGTGATCCGCGGGACATCGCCAAGCAAAGCCCGCAGCGTCCGCGCGACATGCGCGTTGGGCGGCAGGACGACGTCGATCTCGACCAGGCCATCAAGCGCCAGCAGCTTGAGCGCCGATGCCACTTCGCGCAGTCCCGCGCCCTAGCTTTCGCGGCGGTGGGCGGTAACCAATAGCCGCGGCAATCCGCGCTCATGCAAGGTCGGCGAGGGCAAGCTCCGCGTCACGCGCAACAGGGAGTCGATCCCGCTATTTCCAGTGACATGGATTGCGCCGCTGACGGCTTCGGCGCGCAGATTGGCGGCCGCCCCCTCGGTCGGCGCGAACAGCAGGTGCGCGCGCGCGTCGATCGCGGTGCGATACCCTTCCTCGGGCCACGGCAGCGCCGGATCATGCGTGCGCAGCCCCGCTTCGACATGCGCGACCGCGGTGTTGGCGCGCGCTGCCGCGAGAGTCGCACCGAGCGCGCTCGAGGTGTCCCCCTGCACCAGCAACAGGTCGGGGCGGGGGGAGAGCAAGGCTGCAGCGGCGCCGGCGACCGCGCGGACATGCTTGTCGGGATCGGCTTCGCCCAGGCAGTTGAGCCGCTCGGCCGGATATTGGTCGAGCCCGAACTCGGCGAGGTTGAGACACGGGTGCTGCCCGGTCACGATCAGCTGCGGCTGGAGCCCCCGCGCGGCCAGCGCAGCGGCGACCGGGGCGAGCTTGATCGCCTCCGGACGAGTGCCGACAACCAGCCTCAAATCGGCGAAACGCAGCCTTCCCCCTAGCTCGGCGCGGGGATTTTGCCTCCGTTATGGACCAAGCGCAAGCGCGCTCGCTTTAGCGGAAATTGTCGGCGTAGGCCTGAAGCTTGAGCCGCACCGGTTGCGCGGGGACGAGATGGAAAGCGAGTCCGCGCGCGTCGCAATACGCAATCGCCGCGTCTTTGCTCGCGAACGCCAGGCGGACTTGCGGGTTGGTGTCGCTCGACCCCGCCCAGCCGGTCAGCGGATCGGGGCGCATCGCTTGCTCACGCTCGAACTCGAGCAGCCAGGTCCCGGCCTTGGCTTTGCCCGACTGGGTGGTCTTGCGTTCAAGCTCGGAAATGCGCGCGGTGGTCATCGCCCGCTGCAGTGGCAAAGCCGGCCGTCCAAATCAAGCGACGGCGCTAGAAGCCGCGCGCGACCGCGAACTCGGCGGCTTCGACCATCGCCTTCTTCGCGCGGCTGGCGGGGAAGGGAGCGAGCGCATCGATCGCGCGGCGGGCATATTGGCGCGCGCGCTCGAGCGTGTCGGCCAAAGCGCCAGTCGCGCGCAGCAAGGCGGTCGCCTCGGCCAAGTCGCGGTCGGCGACCCGCTCTCCGGCAATCGCCGCGCGCCAGAAAGCGCGGTCGGCCTCGCTTCCGCGGGCGTAGGCGAGGATCACCGGAAGGGTCATTTTGCCGTCGCGGAAATCGTCGCCGACACCCTTGCCCATAATCGCCGCATCGGACGCATAGTCGATCACGTCGTCGGTCAGCTGAAAGGCGATGCCGAGGTTGCGGCCGTAGGCGTCGAGCGCCAGTTCGAGTTCCTCGCTCGCTTCGGCGACCACCGGTGCAACGCGGCAGGCGGCGGCGAACAGGGCCGCGGTCTTGGCGCAGATGATCTGCAGATATTGCTCCTCGTCGGTGTCGATCTGACGCTGCGCGGTGAGTTGCTCGACCTCGCCCTCGGCGATCACCGCCGACGCGTGGCTGAGGATTTTGAGGACTTTGAGGCTGCCGTCCTCGACCATCAGTTCGAAGGCGCGCGAAAACAGGAAATCGCCGACCAGCACGCTCGCCGGATTGCCCCAGATGAGGTTGGCCGCGCGCTTGCCGCGGCGCATTCCCGAACCGTCGACGACATCGTCGTGAAGCAAGGTCGCGGTGTGGATGAACTCGACCGCCGCGGCGAGCTTATGATGGCGCGTTCCGGGATAGTCGACGAGGCAGGCTGCGGCCAGCGTCAGCATCGGGCGCATGCGCTTGCCGCCGCCGGCGATGAGATGTCCGGCGAGTTCGGGTATCAGCGCGACCTTCGACTGCATTCGCTTGAGGATGACCGCATTGACGCCGTTCATATCGGGCGAAACCAGCGCGACCAGCGGCTGCAGCGACGGGGCGCCAGCCGGGCGAAGGGGGAGGACGGTGCTCACGCGCGCCGCCCTAGCGCGCA
>JBDSTQ010000243.1:0-7608 GCA_039928195.1 Sphingomicrobium sp. | reverse complement strand
GACGCTTGAGCAGGCGATCGCCTACATCGACGACGATGAGCTGGTCGAAGTCACCCCCGCCTCGATCCGACTGCGCAAACGCCATCTCGACCCGCACGAGCGCAAGCGCGCATCGCGGCAAAAACAGGCCGCCTAACTCCCGTCGCCGCGGGCGAAGGGATCAGTGCGTTTGTACTCGCTCGACTTTCGGCGCCGGGCCCAACGGCGACGAGCTACGGTCCCGCTCGGGCTCTCCGCTGCCTGTCTGCTTGACCCGGAAGCTCATTTTGAGGCTTTTCTCAAACGGAACCATCGTTGTCTCGCCCTCGCCGAGACTGTCCAGCGTGGCCGCCAGCCCGCGCAGCCCGATCTGCTCCATCACCATCCGGATGTTCGCCATCCGCTCGCCAGCCAGAATGTCGGTACGGCCCGACACCGCGACTTCGAGGCTGAGCCGCATGTCGACTTCATTGGCGGCGTCGAGCAAGCACAAGCTGGCAATTTCGACCGGCAATTGGTCGAGCGCATCGCGGTCGATCTGGTCGATGCGCGGCAAGCGGTCGGCATAAAGCGCGACGATCCGCGTCGCCGCGCGCGCCTGCGGATTGAAATCCTTGAACACCTCGAGCGCGTGGCGCGTCGGTTTCTTTGGTCCATGCGTGTGCGCGGCATGGAGCAGCGCCGCCACCACTTGCGGCATCGCGCAGCCGTAGAACAAAAGCACGCTCGCGGTTCCCGCCAGATGGTTGATGAACGGACGGCCGCACGGGCGATACTGTCCCGCGGTGACCCCCATCGCGAGGCGATAAGCCTGCCGCAAAGTGATCACGTCCTTGACGTCGTAACCGCGTTCGATCGCCAGCCGTTGCAGTCCCGCAAAGCTGTGCTCGAGGTCGGTCCGCGCGGTCACCCGATCGCGCGCGGCGCCAAGGCCGGGGCGCGGGTCGAGCACGTCGGTGTTGCTCGCGTGGATGGTCAGGAAGCGGTGCACCGGCGCGCGAAAGTCGCCATCGTCGACGATGTTCCAGCGCTGCGCGAAGTGGCTCAGGCTGTCTTCCGCCGCGGCATAATCCCAGCGCGTCCTGAGCGCGTCGAGTTCGCCCACGCGCCACGGCGCGAACGCCAGATAATTGATCCGGCTCGCGGGTTCGAACCACGTTTCGAAGCCCATTTCGCGCGCCAGCATCGAGGCATGGATATGCTCGTGGACAGTGGCGATGCCGGGCTCGAACATGCCCTCGGCGGAATAGATTTCGCGGCGCATCATCACGCAATGATATTCGCCGAACCCGCACGGTCGCCGCTGCAGATCGTCGGGAACATCAGCGATCTTGCGCATCACATGGCGGTGGCTTTCGGTCATCCGCGCACCGTCTTCGCCGGGGACCAGCTCAAGGTCGCCGCCGGCCATGTGGATCAGCTCGGAATGTTCGTTCTGCCCCCACAGATAGAGCGGGCAGACGATCCCCGCGCCGGTCTCGTCGGCGCACGCGATCAGTGCCTCGAGCCAGCCCGCCGTAACCATCACATCATTGTCGATGAACACCGCCAGGCGCGATTGCAGCCGCGCGGCGATCTCCCCGCGCGCCTGGTTCGGCGGCTGGTCCCGAGCAACCGGCACCAGCGTCAGCCGCCCCGCCTCGATGTGCGGCATCACCGCCGCGCGAACCGCCTCGGGCAGCCCCGGATCGAGCAGCCACAAGGCGTAATTGCCCGTGGTGTGCTCAACGATGCTCGCGACCGTGCGCGCGGTGAAGCGCCACCGTTCGCGAAAACTGATCACGATTGTGACGTCGGGCTGGGCCGAATTGACCTTCGCGGCCGTACGCGCGCTCATAAACCTGTTCCCGCCATGGCAATCGCCGTCATCCTAAGCCAAACCGAAGCCTTGTCACGCGGCGCCACCGATACCGGCTGATGGCCGCCTATGCACCCCGCGCGCGAGTGGCCAGTGAAGGGCATGGAGCGCGCGATCGTCATTGGCAGTTCGGGCGGGATCGGCGGCGCTGTCGCCGACCGGCTGGACGCGACTGGCGTCGCCGTGCGGCGCCTCGCGCGCTCGGCGGGGACGATCGACCTGACCGACAGAGCGAGCATCGCCGCCGCGGCGGATGCGGCCGCGGGCGATGCGCCGTACGACCTGATCCTCGTCGCCAGCGGATTGCTCCACGGCGAGGGACTGGCGCCCGAGAAAAGCCTGCACGATCTCGACGCCCAGCGCCTGTTGCACAGCTTCGCGGTCAATGCCGTCGGACCGGCGCTCGTCGCCAGGCATTTCGTGCCGCTGCTGCCGAAGCACGGACGCGGCGTGTTCGCCTGCCTCTCGGCGCGTGTCGGCAGCATCTCCGACAATCGCTCGGGCGGCTGGTACGGCTATCGCGCGTCCAAAGCGGCGCTCAACATGCTGATCAAGACGATCGCGATCGAGGTCCAGCGCTCGCGGCCCGATATGATCTGCGTCGCGCTTCATCCCGGCACGGTCGACACCGGCCTGAGCAAACCGTTCCAGCGCGGCGTTCCAGCCGAGAAATTGTTCACGCCCGACTTCTCCGCCGAACGCCTGCTTGCGGTGCTCGATGAATTGACCCCGGAAGACAGCGGCAATTGCTTCGCCTGGGACGGCGCGCGCGTCGCGCCTTGAAGCGCCTGCGATCCCTCCGATTGCTACTCGCCATTGCGACGCGCGCGGCCTAGCCTCGGTCCTTTGTCGGTCAGGGGACAAATATGCCGCGCGCGCGAACCCTTTATCTCGGTCTTCTCCTTGCCAGCGCATGTCCCGCGCCAATTGCGGCCGCCCCCGTCGATCCGCGCTTGACGCAAGTGCTTCAATGGCGCGAGCTCGGGCCGTTCCGCGCGGGCTGGGCGTCGGTCATTTCCGGCGCTGCAAGCAAACCCGACACCTTCTATTTCGGCGCGTCGGGCGGCGGTATTTGGAAGACCGACGACAGCGGCCGTACTTGGCGCAGCGTGTTCGACCACGGCCCAAGCTCGGCGATTGGCGCGATCGCCGTCGCACCGTCCAATCCTGACGTGATCTACGCCGGGGCCGGACAGCCCGAGCCGCGCTATGACGTGCAGTCGGGCCGCGGCGTCTATCGCAGCAGCGATGGCGGCAAAAGTTGGACCGACCTTGGCCTTCACGATACCAAATATATCGGCGAAATCTGGGTCGATCCCAAAAACGCCGATCATGTCATCGTCGCCGCGGTCGGCCACTTCTTCGGCGCCAGCAATGCACGCGGCCTGTATCGCTCGACCGACGGCGGCCGGACCTGGGCACATGTCCTCGCGCCCGGCGGCTTTACCGGCGCGGTCGACATCACCGGCGATCCGAAAAACCCGCAAACCTTGTTCGCCGCGAGTTGGGAAGGCCGGCAATGGCCGTGGCAGAGCTATTTCACCGAGGCCTCCGGTCCGGGCAGCGGGGTGTGGCGGAGCGACGATGGCGGCGCGCATTGGCGGCGGCTCGGCGGCGGCGGCTGGCCCGAAGGCCCGCTCGGCCGGATCAGCCTCGCCGCCACCCGCAAAGGCGGCGCGCTGCGGGTCTATGCGGTGATCGATTCGAAGGTCAACGGCGGCATGTGGCGCAGCGACGACGGCGGGGCGCAGTGGCGTAAGGTCAACGGCGAGAAAGCTTTTTCGTCTTATTATGCGAGCCGGATCACGGTTGATCCGCGCGACCCTGACGTCGTCTACACCGTCGGCCAGTCGATCCGCCGCTGCGACCTGGGCGGTGCGCGCTGCGTAATTACCCGCGGCAGCCCCGGCGGCGACGATTATCACGATGTATGGATCAACCCGCTTCACCCCGAGCGCATGGCGGCGGCATCGGACCAGGGCGCGGCGATCAGCGTCAATGGGTCGAACACGTGGAGCGACTGGTACAATCAGCCGACTGGCCAGCTCTACCATCTCGCCGCCGACAACCGCTTTCCTTATTGGATCTATTCGGGCCAGCAGGACAGCGGCACCGTCGCCATCGCCAGCCGCAGCGATTTTGGCGCGCCCAACTTTCGCGACTGGCATCCGGTTGGCGGAGATGAGCGCGATTACGACATCCCCGACCCGCAGGATCCGAGCATCGTCTACGCTTCGGGGCTCGGCGGCCACGTCACCCGCTGGGATGCGAACACCGGCGTCGTTGCCGACATCTCGCCATTTCCGGTGCCCAATTACGGGCTTCGGCCGACCACCGTCGAGCACCATTTCAACTGGGTCAATCCGTTGGTCGCGGGACGCGTCGGCGCCAATGCGCTCTATCTTGGCGGCGAAGTCATCTTCCGGACGCTCGATCGCGGTAACAGCTGGGCGGTGATCAGCCCTGACCTGACGGGCAAGCAGGCCAATGCGCCGCGCTGCATCGACGCCATCGCAATCCCCGATGCGGCGGCCTGCGGCTATGGCACGATCGTCGCGATCCAGCCCTCGCCATTGTCGCCCGACGAGATTTGGGCGGGCAGCGACACCGGCGTCCTCAGCATCACCCGAGACGGCGGCGCGAACTGGCAATCCGCCATGCTCCCCGGGGTCAGCCCGTGGAGTAAGATTTCGAGCATCGACCAATCGTACCGCGACCGCGCGACCGCTTATGTCGCGGTCGACGGTCAAAGGATCGACGATTTCGAGCCGCATGTCCTGCGCACGCATGACGGCGGCCGGACCTGGCGCGAAGTCGCGAACGGCTTGCCCGCCGGCCAGGTAGTCAGCGTGGTTCGCGCCGACCCGGTCCGCGCTGGCCTGCTCTATGCCGGAACCGAAACCGGCGTGTTCGTCAGCTTCGACGACGGCGATCATTGGCAGCCGCTGCAACGCAATTTGCCGACCGTCTGGGCGCGCGATTTGCTGGTCAAGGGCGACGACCTCGTCACCGCGACACAGGGGCGGGCGATCTGGATTCTGGGCGACCTCGCGCTACTGCGCCAGCTCAAGCCCGGAATGGCGACCACGGCGGCGCAGCTGTTCGCACCGGCACCCGCCGTGCACGTCCGCTTCAACAATAATCGCGACACGCCGCTCCCGCCCGAAACTGCGATCGGCGAGAACCCGCCGCAAGGCGCGGTAATCGATTATTGGCTGGGCTCCTCGCCCAAGGGTCCGGTGACGCTCGAAGTGCGCGATTCCGCGGGCCGGGCCGTCCGCCACTTCTCCAGCGCGGACCGGCCGCGACTGCTCGATTCCGAACGCTATTTCGCTGATGGCTGGACCCGCCCGCAACCCGTTCTGTCAGCCCGGCCGGGCCTCAACCGG
Source organism: Sphingomicrobium sp. (assembly GCA_039928195.1). Taxonomy (GTDB): domain Bacteria; phylum Pseudomonadota; class Alphaproteobacteria; order Sphingomonadales; family Sphingomonadaceae; genus Sphingomicrobium. Next base: position 2,382 of record JBDSTQ010000243.1, on the reverse strand, counting down.
TGGATCTGGGACCTCACGCTCGAGCGGCCCATGGCGGTTGAATATAGCTATAGCATCGCCGCTATCTGGGGCCTGGCGACCCCGCTTCTGCCGCACGGCCCGATGGTCGCGCCGGGCCTTTACAGCGCGGTGCTGACGGTTGACGGACGCTCGCACAGCGTGCCCGTCGTCGTCACCGCCGATCCGCGCGCGCGCAATGCCGATTACGCCTCGACCCTGGCCTTCTCGACCGCGCTTTACGCGCCGCTCGCCAAAGCCTGGCGCGGCTATGCCGAGACCGAAGCGGTGCGCGGTGAACTTCAGAAACGAGCGACTGCGATCGGTCAGGGACCGCTTGGCGACGACACGCGCGCGCTTGTCGCGCGGCTCGAGCCATCCACTGCGGCGAACAGCGGCTTCGCGGGCGCGAGCGGGATCCTTGCGGGTATCGAGACTTCGGTCGAGGCGAGCGACGATGCGCCGAGCCCGGCGCTGCGCGCAACCGCGGCCCGCGCCATCGCGGCTATCGATTCCGACTGGTCGCGCTGGCAGGCGATTCGCACGGTCGATCTTGCGGCGCTCAACCGGAAATTGGCCGCGGCGGGCTTCAAGCCGGTGGTAGTGCCGACGGAAGGCGAATTGCGCACCGCTCCGCCGGTGGGCGGGATCGACTTGCCCTAGCGCCCTAGGCGCAGCCCTCGATGTAATTGATGCTTGGTCCGCCGGCGTGGATGATCTCCGCCCTGCGGTCGGTCCCGGTCTCGAAGCGCACCCCGCGCGTTTGCGGCTTGGTCCAATAGGTCAGATATTGCGCCGGCGCCCCGACATAATGATGCCATTCGGCCTTGAGGCGCGGGCCATAGGCGCGCTTGATCTGCGCCGCGGTGGCGCCCACCCCGATCCCGCGCGGAGTCGTGATCCTGCTCGGTTTGTGGATCGAAATGCGCCCGAGCTTTTTGTCTTCGAACATAAAGGTCACTCCGGGCAGCCCTCGCGTGCCCTGCTCGACGCACTGGTCGACGCTCTCGATCGCCTCCCCGCGCAATTGCGCGTGCAACTCCCGCGCCACCTGCGCCCGCGTCATCCCGATCTTGACCGGCCCCAGCCCGTCGACAGTCAGCACCCAATCGGCTTGGGCGGCTGCGGCGAGGAGCAACAACGTCGTCATCCTTGGGTCTCCGCCATCTTGAGAATCAGTTGCCACTCCTCCGCCCGCACCGGCGCGACCGACAGGCGCGATTGGCGGATCAGCTCCATCTTGGCGAGCTTCGGCTCGGCTTTGATCGCGGCGAGAGTGACCGGGCGGGGCAGGGGCCGCACCGGCTCGACCCGCACCCGCACCCATTCGGGCGCCTTGGGGTCGGGTTCGGCGGTGCGGGTCACGCGCATCATCCCGACCACCGCTTTGTCGCTCATGCTGTGATAGAAAAACGCCTCGTCGCCGGCCGCCATCGCCTTGAGGTGCAGCCGCGCCGCGTTGTTGCGCACGCCGTCCCATTCGGTGCCGCCATCGCGCACGAGATCGTCCCAGCCGAAGCTCGCCGGCTCCGATTTCATCAGCCAATAGGCCATTTTCTGCCTCCAGCGCCTCCACTAACCCCTCGGTGAAGCGAGCGGAAGCGGCGGCAGGGCGAAAGTTTCCCGAATTATTTCAATTGGTTCCTTCGTTTCACCCCGCGACGTTACCGAGTCGTCGCGGAAGGGGTTGGGCGAATCGGCTAAAGCCCATATCTGGTCTCCAGCAAGAGAGCGGGGACGCACAGCAGCGCACAACGCGCCGGCTCCCCGGGCAAGACGGACGACAAGCGAGCACCGCGATCAAGACGGCGCCGCAGATGTCCGCCAATTGGGATATAAGAATTTTGGTCAATTTGCTTGGCGGGCGCGCTGCGTCCGCGATCATTGGAATGTTCATGCTCGCGCTCGGTTCGAGCGTGGCGAGCGCTCAGGACGTCAAGGCACCGCTCACCGTCGCCGCGCCGCTCAACGTCGCTGCGGCGGTCAAGGCGCTCGACACCGACGCCAGCGCCAAGCCGCTCGGCCCGGTCGCTCTCGCCGCCACGGCGGTGGTGCAAAAAGTCGCCGCCGCGGCGATTGCCCTGCCGACGACCGCGGGCCTCGTCGCCCAGGCGGCACAGCCGGCGCGGCCGCTGGCCGGCAATCCGCTCGGATCGTCGATCGAGAAAGAAGCGCCGTGGCTCTATCGCAACGGCTGGCCGCTGTACGCTTTGGTCGATCGCTATGCGACCAATGCGCCGCTCGACGAGCAGACCAATTGCCTCGCGACTGCGGTCTATTTCGAGGCTCGCGGCGAGTCGGTCGATGGCCAACTCGCGGTTGCCAAGGTGGTCATGAACCGCGCCGCCTCGGGCCGCTATCCGCCGAGCTATTGCGCGACGGTCA
>JBDSTQ010000242.1:0-10008 GCA_039928195.1 Sphingomicrobium sp. | reverse complement strand
TCCACCAGGTGAAGCAGCGCTCGGGCGCGGGGACGAAGCGCCGGCCGATGTCGATCCAGTCGTGCGCCTGCTGGAGTCGGGTCAGCGCCTCGACCTCGACCGGCGTGTGGCTGACGACATTAAGCAGCGCCTTGTGGCTCCACACGTCGCATTCGAGCGGCGCAACGTTGAAGTCGCCCACGATGATCGTCGGCTCGCGCAGGCCTTCCGACCAGCGCGTCATCCGTTCGATGAAGTCGAGCTTCTGGCCAAACTTCGGGTTAAGCGCGCGATCGGGGATGTCGCCGCCCGCCGGCACGTAGACATTCTCGATGCGGATCCCGCACTCCAGCCGAGCACCGACGTGCCGCGCCTCGCCATTGTCCTGCCAGTCGTGACGGCCGGGGTCGGCGAGGGGCAGCTTGCTGAGAATGCCGACGCCGTGGTGCATGCGCTGCCCGTTAAGCTGCTGGTGGACGTAGCCGAGGCGCTGGAACAGACCGGCCGGGAAGACGTCGTCGAGCGCCTTGGTCTCCTGCAGGCACAGCACGTCGGGCTGCTCGTCGCCCAGCAGGCGCTCGACCAGCGCGGTGCGTGCGCGCACCGAATTGATGTTCCACGAGGCGATCTTGAGCTTGGTCACGTCAGTCCGCGGTCTAGCCTGTGCGCGCGCACAAGCAAAAGGCCCCCGCTCCGGGGGCGTGGAGCGAGGGCCGCCTGGCGTTCGTCACGCAAGGAGTTCCGCGGACCCCGGGTAACAGGGGGAAACCCCGGGCATATTGCGGAACCGCGAAAATGCCTAAGCCCCGGCGCCTGACGCGGCGATGAACGGGTCGCGAAATGAAACTATTTGCCGCGCTTGACCGGATCCTTGAACGCGAATGCACCTTCGCTGACCGCGACATTGTAGCGTACGTTCGAAAGCTTGACCGTGGTTCGCTTGTTCTGTGCATCGAGCGCGGTCCAGCCATAGAGCTGCAGCCCGCCCGGCGCCGAGGCGCTGCGCAGGAAAACCAGCGTGACCGAGCCGTATTGCGCGGGGTCGCGCGCGCGGATCGAGACGATCTTGGGGTCGCTGCTCGGGACCACCACCGCGCGGCCCTTGAGGTTGGGCGAATTGGACAGCAGCACGCCGAGCGGCGTCTTGCCCAGCGGCCAATGGTTCTTCTGCCCAACCTGATAATCGAGGTACCACAGTTCGCGCCCGTCGGCGACGAGCAGCAGGTCGCCGCTGCCATATTGAAAGCGCACCTTGCCCGGCCGCTTCAACTGCAGACTGCCCGCCGCCGAGCGGCCGCGCGCGTCGGTCTGGGTGAAATTGGCGGTCATCGTCCGCACCGTCCCGATATGATCGCCGAGCCGCGCCATGTCGGGCGACTCCGCCGCCAGCGCCGGCGCCGCCGCGGCGACCAGCGTCAGCGGGAACAGCGCGCGCGCAAGATTATTGCCAAAATTCATCGTCAGACTCCTGGAATTCGTTTGGCCAGCGAAGTGGCGTTCCGCCGTTGAATGCGCCGTGAACCTTCGCGGTTCCTCAGATCGGGTGCCCGTCGGGATCGATCAGCACCTCGCGCCGACCGACATGGTCGGGCTGGCCGACCAACCCGTCTTTCTCCATCCGCTCGATCAATCGCGCGGCGCTATTGTACCCCACGCGCAGTTGGCGCTGGAGGTAGGACGTCGACGCCTTCTGGCTTTCGGCAACGATCTGGATCGCCTTGCGGTACAATTGCGTCTCGGCATCGTCCTCGCCCGAAGGCTGGCCATCGAACAGATAGCCGCCGTCTTCGGGCTCCTCGGTCACCGCCTGGACGTAATCGGGCGCGCCTTGCTTGCGCCAGTGCTCGGCGACCGCGCGCACTTCCTCGTCGCTGACGAACGGGCCGTGGACGCGGATGATTTGCTTGCCGCCGGGCATGTACAACATGTCGCCCTTGCCCAGCAGTTGCTCGGCGCCTTGCTCGCCCAGGATCGTGCGCGAATCGATCTTGCTGGTGACCTGGAAGCTGATGCGCGTCGGCAAATTGGCCTTGATCACCCCGGTGATGACATCGACCGACGGGCGCTGAGTCGCCATGATCAGATGGATCCCCGCCGCGCGCGCTTTCTGCGCCAGTCGCTGGACAAGAAATTCGACCTCCTTGCCCGCAGTCATCATCAAGTCGGCAAGCTCGTCGATGATCACCACGATCTGCGGCAGCACCTCATATTCGAGGCTTTCGGTCTCGTAGAGCGGCTGGCCGGTGTCGGCGTCATAGCCTGTCTGCACTCGCCGCCCGAGCTTGGCGCCTTTAGCCTTGGCCTCGCGCACCTTGGCGTTGAAGCTCGGCAGCGCGCGCACGCCAAGGTTGGCCATCATGCGATAGCGCTCCTCCATCTGCTCGACGGTCCACTTCAGCGCGCGGATCGCCTTGCCCGGCTCGGTCACCACCGGCGCGAGCAGATGCGGAATGTCCTCGTACATGCTCAGTTCGAGCATCTTGGGGTCGATCATGATCAATTTGCAGCTGTCCGGACCGTAGCGGTAGAGCAAAGACAGAATCATGCAGTTGAGCCCGACCGACTTGCCCGATCCGGTGGTGCCGGCGACGAGCAGATGCGGCATCGGCGCCAGATCGGCGATGACCGGATCGCCCGCGATATTTTTCCCCAGGATCAGCGGCAGCGCCATATTCTGGTCTTCGAACGCCTGGCTCCCGACCAATTCGCTGAGCGCGACCGCCTCGCGCTTCACATTGGGCAGCTCGATCCCGATCACGCTGCGTCCGGGGATCGTCGCCACCCGCGCCGACAGCGCCGACATGTTGCGCGCGATATCGTCGGCGAGCTGGATGACGCGGCTCGCCTTGATCCCCGACGCCGGCTCGAGCTCGTACATCGTCACCACCGGACCCGGGCGGACTTCGACGATGTCGCCGCGAACGTGGAAATCCTCGAGCACGCTTTCGAGCAGGCGTGCATTGCGCTCCAGCGCGGCGCGGTCGATCTGCTGGCGGCCGTGGTCGGGGGCCCGCGCGAGCAGGTCGAGCGTCGGCAGCTGATAGCTGTCGCCGAGCGCGAGGCTCGGCTGCGCCGACGATTTGCGCCCCTGTGCGCGGCCCGCCGGAGCAACTCCGCGCGCGGGCTCGGACACTGCCACTGCCGGGCGTGGCCTCGGCGGGGCGGCAGCGGTGCGCACGCGATCTTGCGCGATCTCGGTCGCGCGCGGGATCGGCGCCCGCTCGCGCGGCTGGCGCCGAAAGATATTGCCCAGCCAATATTTCTCGTCGGGCAGCAGGCCGAGGGCAACATAAGCGATGGCGAGGCCGGCCAGCCCCAGCAACAGCAAAGCCGTCAGCCGCGCCGGACCGGCGATCGAAGGGTTGGCGATCATTCCGAACCCGGCATCGACGCCATGCGCGGCGGCGAGCCCGATCGCCCCGCCCCAGCCGCCGGGAAGCCCCGACACCGCCGACCCGCTGGTCAGTCCGAGCGCTGTGCCGAGCAGCACCGCGCCAACCGCGGCGAGCAGCAGGCCGCGCGCGATCCGGCCCGCTGGCTCAAGCCGCAACATGCGCAATCCGGCGATCGCGATCACCGGCAACAGAAACATCGCGCCGAGCCCGAACAAAGTCAGCAGCACGTCGCTCGCATAGGCCCCCGCGCTGCCCAGCCAATTGACGGGCGGCCCGCCGGCGGCGGTGCTAAGCGACGGATCATTCTCGCTGTGACTGCCCAGCGCGACCGCGCCGCCGATCGCGACCGCGAGCAACAATGCACCCCAGCCGCGCACCGCCAGCCGCCGCACTGATTCGCGCAGCGCGTCCCGCCAATCCGGCGCCAGATCCCGTTTGGGCGCGCGCGCTGCAACCGTCGCCATGGTCCCACCCTCAAAATATCCCGCGCCTAAAATGCCTTGTGCACGAGTCCGCGGTCAAGCGAACTTGTTGGCGTCGCTGCGCGCGGCGCTTATGGGCCTGCCGATGGACCGCGCGGACGTGATCATAATGGGCGGCGGGCTGGTCGGGTTAGCGCTCGCCGCCGCGCTCGATTCGAGCGGCCTTTCGGCGATCGTGGTCGATCCCGCCGATCCCCGCACGCGCACCGGGGCGGCGTTCGACGGCCGCACCAGCGCGGTCTCGTCAAGCTCGATGCGGATGCTCGAAGCGATCGGCGTCGCCGCGGCCTTACCCGTGCCCGGCTGCCCGATTCGCACCATTGCGGTCGCCGACGGGCTTGCGCCGGGCGGACTCCATTTCGATGCCGAGGCGGGCGAGGCGCTCGGCTGGATGCACGAAAATCGGCATTTGCGCGCGGCGCTCCGCACCCGCGCCGAGCAAGGCCGCAACCTGTGGCTGCTGTGGCAATCGCGCGCCGCGTCGGTCGCTCGCGGCGAGCATGGGGTGACCGTCGCGCTGGAGGACGGGCGCAAGCTCAGTGCGCCGCTGCTAATCGCCGCCGACGGACGCAACTCGATGATGCGCGAGGAGGCCGGGATCCGCGTCGCGCGCTGGAAATATGATCATCAGGCGATCGTCTCGGTTGTGCGCCACGAGCGCCCGCACGATCATGTCGCATACGAGATTTTCTACCCCGGGGGTCCGTTCGCATTGCTCCCGATGACCGACGATCCTGACGCGAATGGCGGCGGCCATCGCTCGGCGATCGTGTGGTCGGTACCGGACGGTGATGCCGCCGGCTGGCTGTCCCTGAGCGACGCGGACTTCGCCGCCGAGGCGGGGGCGGCAATGGGCGGCTTCCTCGGCAGCATCGCAATGCTGGCCCCGCGCTCGTCCTACCCGCTTGGCTTCCATCATGCGGCGAGGATCACCGACCGCCGCCTGGCGCTGCTCGGCGACGCCGCGCACGCGGTTCATCCGATTGCCGGCCAGGGCCTCAACCTCGGCTTCCGCGATGCCGCCGCGCTAGCCCAGGTGCTGGTCGAAGGCGCGCGGCTCGGGCTCGACCTCGGCGACCGCCAGTTGCTCGACCGCTATCAGCGCTGGCGCTCGCTCGATGCCTTTTCGGTCGCGGTTGCGACCGACAGCCTGACGCGCATCTACGGCGTCCCCGGCAAGACCGCGTCGGCGGTGCGGCGCTTCGGGATGGGGCTGGTGGGGCGCGTCGCTCCGCTGCGCAACCGGCTGATGAGCGAGGCGCGCGGCACTAGCGGCGACCTCCCATTGCTGCTTCGCGGGCTGCCGATCTAGCTATTGCAGCGTCGGCTCGATCTCGAGCCCGCCGCCCGCTGCCACACGGTGGAATTGCATCAGTTGAACGAGCAGGTCGGCGCGTCCGTCGAGGCTCGCTTCCTCGAGCAACGCCTGCTTCGCGCCGGGGTCGAACGGCGCGACCTGGGCGATCGAATTGACCAGCATTTCATCGTCGAGCCGGCTGACCGCATCCCAATCGACCGCCAGGCCCATCGCATCGCCCAGCCGCCGCGCCTCGCGCTCGACCTCGGCGCGCTGGATCGGCGCGAGCGGGTCGGGGTCGCCATCGTCGAACGCCGCAATATCGATCTCGGCGCAGCGATACGCCGCGCCGGTCGCAATCTCGCTGACCAGGCGAAAGCGGTTCGATCCGAGCAGAACTATGTTGAAGCGGCCGTCGTCGAGCTCCTCGATGCCGACGATCTCGCCGACGCATCCGACCGCGAACAAGGGCGGCAAATCGTCGTTGAGATGAACCGGCTGGATCATTCCGATGCGTCCCGCGCCATCGGTCGCGTCGCGCACCATGTCGCGATAGCGCGGCTCGAAAATGTGCAGCGGCAATTGCGCGCGCGGGAACAGGATCGCCCCGGCGAGCGGAAAGATCGGCAGGCGCAGCGCGCGGCTCATGTGAACAATAAGGCCGAGAGGCGGCGGCGCTGCGCGCGCGACCACGGATCCGCCAGCCCCTGTGCCTCGAGCAAAGTGAGGAAGCGTTTGCGCGCTGCACCGTCATTCCATTCGCGGTCGCGCTCGACGATCTCGAGCAACGCATCGGCCGCGACATCGCGCTCGCCCGCCGCCATCTTGGCGTCGGCCAGCGCCAGCCGCGCTTCATGGTCGTCGGGGTTGGCAGCGATCCGGCGCTCAAAGTCGCTGGTGTCGACCGCCGGCGCGGCGGTCGCCACCTCGATCGCCGCGCGGGCGCGAGCGATCGCGGCATGCTTGGCCAGCTCGGGCGACAGACCATCCAATATCGCGCGCGCTTCCTCCGCTTCGCCGCTCGCGACGAGCGCGCGGATCAGTCCGCTGAGCATCTCGGGATCGTCGGGCGCCATCTCGCGCACCTGGCGAAAAATCGACAGCGCGCGGGCGCTATCGCCCTCGGCCAAAATCTCCTCGCCCATCGCCACCAGCGGCGCGATCTCTGCTTGTGGCGTCGCGCCCGCGGGAACGATCTTCAACTGCGCGAGCAACGCGTCGAGGACCTGTTTCAACTGGCCTTCGGTGCGGTAATTGGTCAGGTCGGCGACCGGCTGGCCCTGATAAATCGCGTAGACTGTCGGGATCGTCTGAATGCGGAATTGCGCGGCAAGCGCTTTGTCTTTCTCAATATCGACCTTGTGCAGGCGCACGCCCTGGTCGGCGTAGTCGGCGGCGAGCTTGTCGAGGATCGGCGACAATTGCTTGCACGGCGCGCACCATTCCGCCCAGAAATCGAGCAGCACGAGCGCGTTCATCGACGGCGCGATCACATCCTTCTCGAATTGCTCGAGCGATTGCCGGTCGGCCTCGCTCAATCCCAAAGTCGCCACTGCTTGTTCACTCCTGCCGGTCGACCGCCATATGGGCGGGCGTCGCAGTACCCACAAGCATCGTTGCTAGTGCCGTTGAAGATCCCCCGCGGCAGAACGCTTGGGGCGCACCACGCCGCTATCCGGGGACGCCTCGACGCTCGACGCCGCGCCCGGCTTGCAAACCAGCCAGCCCCCTGTTAGCGGGCGCGCTTCCCCGGCGGCGGCACTTGCCCCGCATCGGTCCGAGCGGGCGTAGCTCAGGGGTAGAGCACAACCTTGCCAAGGTTGGGGTCGAGGGTTCGAATCCCTTCGCCCGCTCCATTATCGTGGGACAATCACGCCGCGTGGCGGTCAGATTCCCGCATACCATTCGTAATCGGCATTATCTTCCCAAAAGCCGCCCTTGCCGCCGTGGATCCCGGTTAGGCTCGCGACGGCCTCGATCCGCTCGATATATTTGGCCTGCTTATAACCCAACTGACGTTCGACGCGGAGGCGCAGCGGCGCGCCGTGGGGCACATCGAGCAGCTCGTCGTTCATCCCCCACGCGATGATCGTCTGCGGGTGGAAGGCGTCGATCAGGTCGATGCTCTCATAATAAGGCTTGTCGCCGAAGCGGTCGGCGCAGTGGAACACCAAATATTTGGCGCGCGTGCTCAGCCCCGCCGCTTCGAGCAGGCGCGACAACGGCACGCCGTGCCATTTGCCGATCGCGCTCCACCCCTCGACGCAATCGTGGCGCGTGATCTGCGTCCGGTGCGGCAGCGCGCGCACGGTTTGCAGCGGGATCGCCAGCGGCCGCGCGAGCAGCCCGTCGACCGTCAGCCGCCAATTGGCGAACCCCTCGCCCAGCGCCTGCGCATAGGCGCTCGTCGCCGGCATCGCGGTGCCGTTCGAGCGGAACACCGGCGACATCTCCGCCGCATCATATTCGCGCGCCAGCGCGGTGCGGCTGCTGACCAGCCGCTGCGCGCGCATCGTCAGCCCTTCGGCCGAGCGCAACACCCCGCGGAATTGCGCGCTGTCGGTCAGCCGGTCGCACCCGCCGAGCAACACGCCCGCCCCGCCGGCGGCGATAAAGCGGCGACGGCTGATCATTCGGCAGATCTTTCCGGCGGTACGCGGAAGCGACCGGTGATCATCGAGCGCACTTCGTTGACCGGCCCGGCGAGCAGCACCATCACCAGATGGACGACGATGAACGCGACCATCGCCGCCGCGCACAGGAAATGGATCGAGCGCGCCGACTGCCGCCCGCCGAACAGATCGAGCAGCCACGGCCACGCGGCGTTCATTGCCGGCGACATCGTCAGGCCGGTCAGGATGAGCAAAGGCAGGACGACGAAAATCACCCCGCCATAGCTTAATTTCTGGATGATATTGTAATGCAGCGCCGCCTCGCCGGTGGGGAAACGCAGCCGCGCATGTGCCTTGACGTCAGCCCACAGGTGGCGCGGCGTCAGCTCGTCGCGGGTCGGCGCGAGGTCGCGGCTGACGTGGCGATTGAACAGGCTGACCACGACGAACCCGATCAGCCCGAGCGACAGCAGCCAGGCAAACGCCAGATGCCAGCGGCGCGCCGCCGCGAGATTATAGCTCGACGGGATCGTCGCCCAATATGGGAAAGCGCGGGTCTGGACACGGCCGCTCGAATCATTCCACCGCCCGAGCACGCCGGTCGTCGGAACCTTGACATTACCGAGCTGGAGGTAGCCCGCGGTCGGGGTCGTTCCAACGCTCAGCCAGGCATGGTCGGCGTTGGCGCCATATTGCCCCCAATACAGCCGCGGGTGGGCGTTGAAAATCATCAACCCCGACATCAGCATCACGAACACCGTAAGCGCATTGGTCCAATGCCACAGCCGCGTCGGCAGCCGGTGACGATAGGCGAGCGGTTGCGGCGCCGGGGGCGCGACTTCTACCGGCGGATCACCGTCGGCAGTCTGATCGATCACTGCCTCCATTCACCCGCGGCAGTATCGCACTTCGCCGGCCGTGTCAGTCTTTCTCGCCAGTTTCCTCAAGCGCACCAAGGTCGCCGATGAAGCGTGCGCCGAGCAGGCCGCGTGCCAGTGCCGAAACGCGGCCGCCGTGCGCGCGCGACTCGACGTCGACTTCGGCCATCCGCAAGGGCGGCAGATTGGCCGATCGCAGCAGTGCATTGAACGCCGCGATATCGCCTGCCTGGAGCGCCGCCCATTGCGCCTCGACGTCCTTTAATTGACGATCGAGCGCATCGATCCGCGCGAGCTGATAATTGGTCGGCCGGTCTTCGGTCGAATTGATCGCGCCGTAGATTTCGTCGACATTCTCGCGCAGCCGCTCCTCACCGGTGATCGCGCCGCCTTCGGTGGTCGCGACAATTTCCTTGCGCAGCGCATCGGCCTTGGCGAGCAACGCCGACGCCGCGGTCTTGACATTGGCGGGAGCGGTCGCCGCCGCGGCCAGCGCGCCGGTCTGCGCGCGGACACCGTTGATCTGCGCGACCGTTTTGCTCATCCGCGCGAACAGGCCCTTGACCCGTTCCGCCGCGGCGAACTGCGCCTGGCGGTCGGCGACGCTATATTTCGCGCGGCGGTCGAGCGTGATCGGCATTGGCGCGGTCACCACTTGCCCGGCCTTGGTCAGGCGCACGGTATAATTGCCCGGCAGGATCCGCTCGCCGGTCGCCGATGCCCCGGCCAGCGAGGCTGCTGGCGGGACCTGCGGCGGCTTGGTCCGCATCGCCCAGCTGACGCGGTTGAGCCCGCGCCGCTTCGATGCCGGAATCTCGTCGACGACATTGCCCGCCGCGTCGACAATCTCGAGCTTCATCCGCCCGATCACGTGGCGCGCCTTTTGATAATAAGTGATCTGCGCACCGCCCGGCGGATTCTGGCCGTAAAAGGTGCCATTGCCCTCGGCCCAGCCGCCGCCGCCCTCGATCCGCTGCTCGACCGGCTTGCCCGGCAGCAAGGCGACATTGCCGGCAAGCACCGCCGGTGACAGCTGGCGCAGCGGGCTGACGTCGTCGATCACCCAGATGCCGCGGCCGTGGGTCGCGAGCACCAGATCGTCGTCGCGTTCCTGCAGGGCGATGTCGCGCACCGCGACTCCGTCGGGGAAATTATTGGGCTTGAACTGCGCCCAGCTGGCGCCGCTGTTCAAGCTGACGAACATCCCGAACTCGGTCCCGAGATAGAGGATGTTGGGATTGTCGCGGTCTTCCTTGATGACGTGGGCATAGCCACGCACGCCCGGCGTTCCCGGCCCGACCAGCCGCTGCCACGTCCGCCCGTAATCGCCGGTGCGATAGACATAAGGCTGCATGTCGCCAAAGC
>JBDSTQ010000241.1:0-6539 GCA_039928195.1 Sphingomicrobium sp. | reverse complement strand
CGACCGGCACTTCGAGCAGCGCGAGCAGCGCGGCGCCATCTCTCAGCCCGCACAGCCGTGCGACATTGTCGAGCGCCGCCGGCTGCGCCGGAAGCAAATGGGTTTGCGCGTCGTCGACCATCTGGACGCGATGTTCGATCGTGCGCAGCAGGCGATAGGTGTCGGCGAGCGCGTCGGCGGTCGGCGCATCGAGCCGCTCGGCGGCGGTCAGCGCACCAATCGCCTCGAGTGTTGCCGGCGTGCGCACCGCGGGGTCGCGCCCACCATGGATCATCTGCTGGATCTGGACGAAGAATTCGACCTCGCGAATGCCGCCGCGCCCGCGCTTGAGGTCGAACCCCGGGCCGAGCCGCGCGCCTTGCGCATAATGATCGCGGATTCGCGCCGAAATCTGGCGCACTTGCTCGATCACTCCGAAGTCGAGCGAGCGGCGCCACACAAACGGCTGAATCGCGGCGAGAAAGCGCTGTCCGAGCGCGATGTCCCCGGCGCAGGCGCGGGCGCGGATGAATGCCGCGCGCTCCCACGGCAACGCGCTCGACTCATAATGCGAGATGGCGGCGTCGAGCGGCAGCGCGATCGGAGTCACTTCGGGCGACGGGCGCAAGCGCAGATCGACCCGCGCGACATAGCCGTCGGCGGTACGCCGCTGGAGAATCTCGATGACGCGCTGACCGACCCGCACCGCGGCCTCGCCCGGCTCGTCGCGCTCGCGCCGCGGCAGGGTCGCGGGGTCGAACACAAACAGCAGATCGACGTCGGACGAGTAATTGAGCTCGCCGCTGCCGAGCTTGCCCATGGCGATAACCGCGAAGCCGACGGCGACCGCGCCGGGGACGCGCTCGGCGATGGCCGTCGCGACCGCATCGTCGATCGCGCTGTCGGCAAAGTCGGACAGCAGCCGAGTCACCTCTTCAAGCGGCAATTCACCCGCGAGATCGCCGAGTGCAACCGCGAGCGCGAGCCCGCCGCGCCGCCGCCGCAAACGCTGTTCGATCGTCTCGCCCCCGGCGGCGAGCGCGAGCGCCGCGGCGACCGCCGCGCCATCTTGAGCGAAGGCTGATTCGATGTCCGGCCGCGCGCGGATCAACTCGCGCAAAAACGGCGCGTGCGCGGTTGCCCGCGTGACCGCCGCGCCTCGCCGCTGTTGGGTTTCGCCTCGCCTCATTGCCGTATTTTCATTGGCGCAAAACCGTTGCGAACGAAACTTCCGCGGCGGTTGGGTCGTTGGGCCAACAATGAAATCGGAGCCACCAGAAGTCACCGCGATGGAATTGCAAGCTTTGGATCGACGGATCATCCGCGTGGATGTTCCCCCCGCGCACGCCGGAATCACCGCCGCGCTGCGTCGCGCCTTCGCGGCCGCGGCAGCAGAGCCGTGCGAGCATGATTTCGTCGAACTGCTGCGCAAACTCAACTAGCCGGGGGTCTCGCACGCCGGAGTCGGCGAGCGAGCGAACGCCACTTACTCGTGGTCGCGGCTGAGCTCTTCGACCTGACCCATGATCGTCTGCAGCGCGGACTTGTTGGGATCGGTGCGATGCTGGCGGCGTGACGGCAATTTCCCGCTGTTGAGCAATTGCTCAAGCGCGACGCGGCCGCGCGCGACGCGACTTTTAATCGTACCCACCGCGCAGCCACAGATATCGGCCGCTTCCTCATAGGCAAAGCCGCCCGCGCCGACCAGAATCAGCGCCTCGCGCTGCGGTTGCGGCAAATGCATCAATGCGCGCTGCATGTCGCTGAGTTCGATATGGCGGTCCTGGCTCGCGGGGGCGGCGAGGATCTTGGATGCAGTCAATTCATCCCACTCGCCCTTGAAGCGCGCACGGCGCATCTGGCTGAGGAACAGGTTGCGCAAGATGATGAAGGTCCACGCGCGCATGTTGGTCCCGGCCTGGAAGCGCAGCCGCGCGGCCCATGCCTTGAGTAGAGTTTCCTGGACCAGATCGTCGGCGAGATCGCGGCTGCCCGAGAGCGAGCGGCCGAACGCGCGCAGATGCGGAATCACCGCCGACAGCTGATCCTTGAACTCCGGATCGGAAAGCGGCACCGGCTCCGGCGGCGGCGGCTCATCGTCCCGCTCGTCGTCGTCATCGATGCGTTCGTCTTCGGCCAAATTTGACACCCCACCCTTCATGGCGCGACCATTGGCCGCGCCTGCTTTGACATTACATGAACAGCGCGTTGGCGCGAAGCGGCGGCTAAACCCGGCCGACCAAAACGATGATCACGAACAACACCACCACCAGCAAGGTACCGAAAATCAGCACGTGGCGGGCCACGCCCGGGGTCGAGCCGGCGCGTGCTTCGGTCGTGGTTTCGTGGATCCGGGGTTCGGACGGTTGCGGGTCGGTCATCGGGATTTCGTTATCCAATCACTGTTCGCCCGGCCAACGCGCGCGCCGGGCGCTGTGTTCCTTGTTACGCAGCCGGGACGGTTGCGGCGTCGAAGAACAAGGCCTGGGCGATCGCCGCCTTGACCGTCGAGCGCTGGAACGGCTTGGTGATGAGGAAGGTTGGCTCGGGCCGCGTGCCGGTCAGCAGGCGCTCGGGGAAAGCGGTGATGAAAATCACCGGCACCGAGAATTCGGCAAGGATGTCCTTGACCGCGTCGATCCCGCTCGAATCGTCGGCGAGCTGGATATCGGCGAGCACCAGCCCCGGGGGGTGCGAGCGCGCCTGGGCGACCGCTTCGTCGCGCGTGACCGCGACGCCGGTGACATTATGGCCAAGATCGCGAACGATGGTTTCGATATCCATCGCGATGATCGGCTCGTCCTCGATGATCAGCACATCGGCGAGCGTCTGGCGCTCGATCTCCGACAAGGCCTCGGCAACCAGCGAATCGACGTCCGCGGCGGATGCATCGATGAGATAGCCCGCATCCTCGGACGAAAAACCCTCGAGCGAGGTCAGCAGCAGCGCCTGGCGCGACAGCGGGGTGATCCGCGACAGCCGCGCCTGGGCGATGCTCTCGGCGCCGCCGATGCCCTGGCTCGGCTCCTCGCCTTCCTCGACATTGGCGGTCGACCAGATCGCGTGGAAGGTGCGGTAGAGGCCAAGGCGCGGATCGACGTCGCGCGGAAATTCGTCGGGCTCGGCGACGATCGCCTCAAGCGTTGCCCGGACGAAGGCGTCGCCATGGGTCTGGCTGCCCGTCAAAGCGCGCGCGTAGCGACGCAAAAATGGAAGATGCGGAGCAAGTTCCTGGCCGAGGGACATATGTGTGGGAACTCCGTGGAAAAGAATCGCTGAGTCCTTTGGCGGCGCGACCGAGTTGTTGCAACCCTGCCAGCCCCCCGCGAAAGTTGCGCGCGCCGACCCCGAGGAGCACGATGATACTGGAACAAAGCACCAGCCATTTGGTTTCCCCCGCTAGGCTGAGCGGTCACGCGTCGGACCTTGATGGCGCGTGCGGCACCGGAAAGAAATGACCCGACGCGGGAAGGTGGCCGTTGCGCGGACGGCAAACATATTTAAGAGGCGCGGCTCTACCCGCGTGAGGGGGACGAGAGGTTGAGTGCCAAAAAGCGAAGCGAGTCGGAGAGCGCCGGTGATCCCAAGCGCTCGAACAAGCTTTCCGCTACGGACAAAGTCGGGCGCAAGCAGCGCTCGGGCGACCTCGGCCGCGCGCTGCGCACGGTCTATGACGATACGCTGCGCGAGTCGGTCCCCGACGACTTTCTCGATCTCATCGGCAAGCTCAGCTAGCGGCCTGTTCGCGAGCGTGCGCGCGGGATGACCGCCGCCGAACGCTTCGCCCGGCTGCCGACCGCGGCCAAGCTGCTGCTGATTCTGACCGCGGTCTTGCTGCCGTTCGGAATCGCGCTGGCGTGGCTTGGCCAGTCGGGGATCACCGAAGCCAATGGCGCGCTCGACGCGCGCACCCGCGATCAGGGCGAGATCGCCACCCGCACAATCGAAAGTCTGGTCGCGCGCAACGCGCTTGCGCTGCGGCTCGCGGCCAACGCCGCGATAGCCGAGGGCGGCGGCGATCCCTGCCTCAGCGCCCAGCGCACGCTCGCGATCGCACCTGCGGTCGCGCAAAGCTTTGAGCTCGAGACTCCCGACGGGAAATTGCTGTGCACCGCGGGCAACATGCTCCAGCTCGATGATCTGCCGATCGTTCCGCCAGGCGCGATCCGGCTCAGCCTGATGCCGCAAGCGAAGGCGGTCGCGGTGCGCGTAGGCGTGATCAACGGGATGGCAACGGCGCTGATTTCCGCCGCCGAACTGCGCGCCGCGGTGGCGGGGTCGGGCGGCGACGTCGCGTCGCTGGTCCTGCGTGAAGACGGCCAGGAGCTGGCGATCGTGGCGCCGGCTGAGCGTGGCGGGCAGGACGTCGCGATGAGCCAATGGCCGATCGGCAACGGCCCGCTATCGGCGCGGGTCGGCGTCGTCGAGCATCGCGTGACCGTTTCCGACCGCTTTCTATTGCTCCTCCCGGTGCTGATGTGGGTGACCGCGACGCTGCTGACGTGGTTGCTCGTCAACCGCTTGCTGATCCGCCCGCTCAAGCGCTTGCAGAGCGCGGTGCAGGATTATCAGCCGGGCCAAGGCGAGCTCGATCTGCCGGGCAATCTTGGCCCGGCGACCGAAATCCAGGAATTGCGCGACGCCTTTGGCCGCGCCGTCACGCGGGTCGAGGAATCGGAGCTCAATCTAACCGGCGCGCTCGAAGGCCAGCGGCGGCTGGTGCGCGAAGTGCATCACCGGGTGAAGAATAATCTCCAGGTTGTCGCCTCGCTGCTCAATATCCACGGGCGCAGCGCCGAGGCGCCCGAAGCGCGCGCGGCCTATGCCGGGATTGGCCGCCGCGTCGGCGCGCTGTCGATCGTCCACCGCAACCATTTCGCCGAAATGGAAGAGAATCGCGGGATCGCGCTGCGCCCGCTGATCGCCGAGCTTGCCGCCGAACTTCGCGCCGGCGCGCCCGAACCCGCGCGCGGACTGACCATCGAGCTCGAGATCGACTCGGTGAACACCACCCAGGACGCGGCGGTGGCGGTCGGCTTCCTGATCACCGAGATCGTCGAATATGCGATGCTCCATAGCCCAAGCGATCCGGTCGAAGTGTCGCTGCGCCGCTCGGGCGAGCTCACCGCCCGGCTCAGCCTCGGCAGTCGCGTGCTCAATCCCGACGCGGACGGCGACAAGGAAAAAACCCAGTTCGAGCGCATCGTCGCCGGGCTCGCCAAGCAACTCCGCTCGCAGCTCGATCGCAAACTTGGCCGCTACAGCGTCGATCTGCCGATTTTTCCGACGAGTTAACTGGCGGAATTCCGCGGTCGTTACGGCGGTCGCCGAAAAACTGACGGAAACGGTTAAAAAATTTCCACGAACTTGGAACTGTTCAAGAGAAGAGTGCGTTTTGTACTTCGGATAGCGACCTTTTGCCCCCCCGCTCTCGCTATCCGAATACATGGGCCCAGAACCGCCAACCCTCCCCCCCCGGTGGCGCTTCTGGGCCCTCCTTTTATTCGGCTTCGGGTGAGGTGCTCGCGGTCTTGCGCGCGGCGCGCCAGTGAGTCAGCCGAATTGCCAGCAGCGCAAATTCGTACAGCGCGTAGAGCGGCACCAGCAGCATCAGCATCGAGACCACATCGGGCGGGGTCAGAACCGCCGACACCGCTGCCGAAGCGACGATCGCATAGCGCCGCGACTTGGACAGCTGCTGGAGCGTGACGATACCGGCGCGCTCGAGGATCATGAGCAGGATCGGCATCAGGAACGCGGCGCCGAAACCGAACAGAAAGCGCGTGACGAAGGTCAGATAATTGCCGACGCCGGGCAGCGCTTCCTGGGTGACGCCGCCGACATCGCCCTGAAAGCTGAGCAGGAAATGCAGCGCCCACGGCATCGCCACATAATAAGCGAACGCCGCGCCCCCGGCGAAGAAGAAGGGCGTCAGCAGGAGGAACGGCAGGAATGCCTTTTTCTCCTTGGCGTACATGCCCGGGGCGACGAATTGCCACAGCTGCGCGGCAAGCACCGGAAAGCTCAACATCAGCGCCGCGAACAGAGCCACGCGCACGCGGGCAAAAAACGCCTCGAACACGTCGGTGTAGATCAGCTTGCCCTGCCCCGCGCGGAGCAACGGCTGGACGAGCACCGCGAAAATGTCGCCGGCGAAGTTGAGGCACAGGAAAAACGTCAGGACCAGCGCCGCGAGGCACCACAAAAGCCGCCGCCGGAGCTCGAGCAAATGCGCGAGCAGCGGCTGCTTGCTGTCGTCGATTTCCTTCACGGCAGCGGCCGCATCGTCGGCGGCAGCTCGTCGTCGGGATCGGCCGTACTGCTCACCGGGGGCATCGCGTCTGGCTCGCCCGCCGGGGGCATCGCGTCTGGCTCGCCCGCCGGGGGCGGATCGGGATAATCGGCGTTGGCAGGGTGGAGCGACAAGATGCGATCATTCTCTTCGCGCCACTTTTTCTCCATTTCTTCAAGCTCGGCCTCGCGCATGATGCTTTCGATTCCCGAGGTGAAGTGCCGCGCCATGCCGCGCACCTTGCCGACCCAGTAACCGAGCGTGCGCA
>JBDSTQ010000240.1:0-6422 GCA_039928195.1 Sphingomicrobium sp. | reverse complement strand
GCTATGCTTTCGACCAGTCGGACTTCTACCGCCCAATCATCGCCCCGCACGAATTGGCGGACGATTTGCGCTTCGGCAACGCCACTGCGCGTTTCGTCGATCAACCGCATGGCGGACCGATTTCGCTCGGCGTGCGCTTCGACGAAGATGACTTCTCACTGGTTTATGCGATCGATTTCAGCGACTTGAGCGACGACATGGCAGCGCTCTACGAAGGCGCAGATGTGTGGATAGCAGACTGCCTGACGCGGCGGCCGCATCCGACCCACGCGCATTTGGACGCAGTGCTCGGATGGGCACGTGAAATGCGCATCGGTCAGCTCTATCTAACGCATATGGGCAACGGCCTCGACTACACGACCTTGATCGCCGAGCTGCCCGATTGGGCGGCGCCGGCGCATGACGGACTCGAAATCGCGCGGTGATGACCAACGATCTGATGCTCGGCGGGGTTTATCTGCTGATGGCGATGATGCTCGTGTTGGGCGCCTTGATGTCGCGGCGCGAGCCCGCGGCGAAGTTGCTGACGATGGCGTTGGCCTGGATCGCGATCTTCGGTGCCGGTTTCATCCTGTTCACTTTCCGCGATAATTTCGGGTGGGTGGCGCAGCGATTGAAGGCCGAAGCGATCGGAACGCCGGTGGTCGAAGGCAAGGAAACGCGCATTCCGATGGCGATCGACGGGCATTTCTGGGTCGATTCCACGGTCAATGGCGAGCCGGTCAAGTTTTTGGTCGACAGCGGCGCGACGATGACCACGATCGACCGTGCGACCGCCGAGCGCGCCGGAGTCACCGTGGCCGAACGGCCCGATCAGTTGGTGCGCACGGGCAATGGCGTCATCCGGGTGTCGAGCGGGCGCGCGGCCAAGGTCCAGGTCGGCGGGATCATCCGCCGTGACGTCGGACTGCAAGTCGCCGAGCATGACAATCTCAACGTCCTCGGGATGAATTATCTGTCGTCCTTGACCCGCTGGGGGGTCGAGGGGCGCTGGCTCGTTCTGGTCCCCTGATACGAGTGATACTTTACATAATGAATATTATCATACTTTTTGGATCGGGTCGTTTTCCCTCTGAGGGGGCCCCGCGATGAGCCTCGAACGCCTTCAGGCGATCATGCGCCGGCTGCGCGATCCAGCAACCGGCTGCGAGTGGGATCGCGCGCAAAACTTCGCGACGATTGCGCCTTACACGATCGAGGAAGCCTATGAGGTCGCCGACGCGATCGCGCGCAGCGATATGGACGCGCTCGCCGACGAGTTGGGCGATCTTCAGCTGCAAGTCGTGTTCCACGCCCAAATTGCCGAGGAAGCCGGACATTTCGTGCTTGATGACGTGCTCGTCGGCATTTGCGACAAACTCGAGCGCCGCCACCCGCACATTTTCGGCGATGCCGGCCACAGCCCTGGATGGGAAGAGCTCAAGGCCGCCGAGCGCGCGCAATCGCCCGATTTGAGTGCGCTAGCCGGCGTTGCTCTGGCGCTTCCGGCGCTCGAACGCGCCGCCAAGCTCCAGCGCCGCGCCGCGCGCACCGGCTTCGACTGGCCCGATGCCGACGGACCGCGCGCCAAGATCGACGAGGAACTTGCCGAGCTCGACGCCGAAACCGCGCAAGCCGCGCTGCAGGAGGAGCTAGGCGACCTTTTATTCGCCGTTGTGAACCTCGCACGTCATCTCAAGATCGAGCCTGAAATTGCTTTGCGCGAGGCCAATGCCAAGTTCGAACGCCGTTTTCGCGCAATCGAGAACACGCCCGGCTTTGCTCAGCTGTCACTAGACCAGAAAGAAGAATTATGGGCCGCCGCAAAAGCCGCTCAGACGGGTTCGGCGGCCTGAAAACGCGCCCAATTGTCGGGTGACAGTCGGACTGACAATAGCATCTGCTCGCCGTCAACGCGCTGCTCGAGCACTTCGCCGCGCGAATGCAGCCAGGCGATGCGCCCGCCTGCGGCCGCGGGCAGGCTGATCTCATGTACCAGCTCGCCGCTGCGCAGCTTGACCGCCATGCACTCGCGCAAGGTATCGAGCCCCTCCCCGCTGAGCGCCGAGATCGCCACCACATCCTCGCGTCGCGCCGCTTCGCCGAGTAATCGCTCGCGCTCCTCGCCCGACAGCAGGTCGACCTTGTTCCACGCCTCGATCCGCGGCGGCCCCTCCTCGCCGAGTCCGAGCGAGGTCAGCACATCGTCGACATCTTCGCGCTGCGCCTCGCGGTCGGGGTGCGCCATATTGCGGACGTGGATCAAAAGGTCGGCCGACGCGACTTCCTCGAGCGTCGCGCGAAAGGCGGCGATGAGCTCGGTCGGCAGGTCGGAAACGAAGCCGACGGTGTCCGACAAGATGACCTTGTCGAACCCGGGGACGCGAATGTCGCGCATCGTCGGGTCAAGCGTCGCGAACAGCAGATCCTCCGCAAACACAGCTTCCCCGCTTAAACGGTTGAATAACGTGGACTTTCCTGCATTGGTGTAGCCCACCAGCGCAATCACCGGCCATGGCGCGCGCTGGCGCCGGTCGCGGTGCAAGGTGCGCGTCCTCTTGACCTGGTCGAGCTCGCGCTTGATCTTCGCCATGCGGTCGCGGATCATGCGCCGATCGGCCTCGATCTGGGTTTCGCCGGGGCCGCCGAGGAAGCCGAAACCGCCGCGCTGGCGCTCGAGGTGCGTCCAGCTGCGCACCAGCCGCCCGGCCTGGTAATCGAGATGCGCGAGTTCGACCTGCATCCGACCTTCGGCGGTCGCCGCGCGCTCGCCGAAGATTTCGAGGATTAGCCCCGTCCGGTCGATGACTTTGGCCTTGGTTCCGGTCTCTAGGTTCTTCTGCTGGACCGGAGTCAGAGCGGCATCGACGATCAGCAATTTGGCGTCAGCCCCGCGTGCCAACTCGGCCAGCTCCTCGACCTGACCTTTGCCGAGCAAAGTCGCCGAGCGCATCGCGCGGACGCGAAACGCACGCGTCCCGACGACTTCGATTCCGATCGCCTCGGCCAGCCCCGCCGCTTCCTCGATCCGGGCATCGGCCGAGCGTCGCGCCCCCGCCTGCGGCAGCTCGGGAACCGCGATCACCGCTTTCTCGCCGCGCGTGACGTCGTTCGCGCCGTCGCTTTCAAATGGAATCAGATTCCTCCTTCGCCATCGTTGCGAACCGGGCAATCAAGGGCGTCTGCCGCCTTGGCGTCGGGACCGCGCGCTTCACTCCTCACTCTCGCGCTTGTCGCCGATCCCCAAAGCCTTCAATTTGCGGTGGAGCGCCGATCGCTCCATCCCGATGAACGATGCCGTCCGCGAGATGTTGCCCGAAAAGCGTCTGATTTGAATGCGCAGATATTCGCGCTCGAACGATTCGCGCGCTTCGCGCAAAGGTGAACCCATAATCACCATCGTCGTGCTCGACCCCGACATTGCGCCCGGGCTGTCGAGCACTTCGGGCGGGAGCAGGTCGATTTCGATGCATGACACGCGGTCGCCGGGAGCAAGGATGATCGTGCGCTCGATGATGTTGCGCAGCTGGCGTACGTTGCCCGGCCACTCGTGGGCTTGCAGCGCGGCCATCGCTTCCTCGGAAATGCTCGGGCTCGGCATTCGCCGCTCGGCCGCGAAGCGCGCGAGAAAGTGGCTGACGAGCTCGGGAATGTCCTCGCGCCGCTCGCGGAGCGGCGGCAAGCGCACGGGAACGACGTTGAGACGGTAGAAGAGATCCTCGCGAAAGCGCCCCGCAGCGATCTCGTCCTGGAGGTTGCGCGAGGTGGCCGAGAGCACGCGGACGTCGACCTTGACCGGGCGCTGGCCGCCGACCCGGTGATAGCTCTGGTCGGTCAGCACGCGCAGGATTTTCCCCTGCGTAGTCAATGGCATGTCGGCAATTTCGTCGAGGAACAATGTGCCGCCATGGGCATGTTCGAGGAGGCCGGGTCGCATGCTCCCCTCGCCCTCGGTGCCGAACAATTCCTCCTCGACGCGCTCGGGGCTCATCATCGCCGCCGACAGCACGATGAACGGCGCCTTGGCCCGCGGGCTCCACTGGTGGATCATCCGCGCGGCGATTTCCTTGCCGACCCCGGCCGGACCCGAGATTAGCACCCGGCTGCCGGTCGGCGAGACGCGCTTGATCGTCGCGCGCACGGTGTTGATCGAGACCGAGCCGCCCTGGAGCTGATCTTCCTGCCCGACCTGCAGGCGCAGATCCTGATTTTCGCGGCGCAAGCGGTCGGTCTCGGTCGCGCGGCTGACGAGATAGAGCAGGCGCTCGGCTTCGAACGGCTTCTCGATGAAGTCGATCGCGCCCTCGCGCACCGCAGCGACGGCGGTATCGAGATTGCCGTGCCCCGAGATGACCAGTACCGGCAGCGTCGAATCGCGCCGCTTGATCTCCTGCAGCAATTGCAGCCCGTCGAGCCGCGAGCCCTGCAGCCACACGTCGAGCAGCACCATCGACGGGCGCCGTTCCTCGATTGCGTCCAATGTCGCGTCGCTATTGGCCGCGGTGCGTACCGCATAGCCCTCGTCCTCGAGGACTCCGCTGACCAGCTCGCGGATGTCGGCTTCGTCGTCGACGACCAGCACTTCAAGCGCCATCAATCACCTTTCCATCCTCATTGTGGTCGTCGCCGCTGGATTGCGGGTCGGGGTCGGCGCCGAGCGCGTCGATTTTGTCGAGATCGAAGCTGATGCGGACATGCGTGCCCCCACCTGTACGGTCGAGGAACGCAATCTCCCCCATATGCTCTTCGACAATCTTTTTGACGATCGCGAGTCCGAGCCCGGTGCCGCGCACGCGCGTCGTCATATAGGGCTCGGTCAGCCGCTCGCGGTCGGCAGGGAGGCCGACGCCGGTGTCGAGCACGTCGACCACGATGTGCCGCGCGTCTTCACGCAGGCGCAGCTCGACGCGGTCGCCCGACAGATTATGCTCGCCGCGATTACGCCGCGATTCAATCGCTTCGACCGCATTCTTGACGACATTGGTCAGCGCTTGGCCAAGCTGGCGGCGGTCGCAGATCATGCGCAATTCGCCGCTCGGCGGTTCGAGTATGAATTTCACAGCGGGGTGCGCGACCTCGTGCAGGAACAGCGCCTGGCGCGCGATCTCGTGGATATTCTCGTCGCGGAACACCGGTTTGGGCATCCGCGCAAAATTGGAGAATTCGTCGACCATTCGACGCAAATCGCCAACCTGGCGGATGATCGTCTCGGTCAGCCGCTCGAACGTGTCGGGATCCGACGTCACTTCGGCCGCGAACTTGCGCTGGATGCGTTCGGCGGCGAGTTGGATCGGAGTCAGCGGGTTCTTGATTTCGTGCGCGATGCGCTGCGCGATGTCCGACCAGGCGGCGCGGCGCTGATCGGTCAGCTGATCGGTGATGTCGTCGAAGGTCAGCACCGAGCCGCCGGGATAGCGCACGCGCTTGACCGCGAGCGTGCGCTCGCCGCTTCCCGCCGCGACGAGCACATTCGCCTCGCTGTCATTGCCGCGCATGAACTCGTCGAGATCGGGCGAGACCGCCTCGAGCCCCTCGCCTTCGACCTCATCCTGCTGCTTTTTAACGAGGCCCTCGGCCGAGCGGTTGACGAGCAGGATGCGGTTGGCGCTGTCGAGCGCGATGACGCCCGCGGTGACGCTCGACAGCACCGCCTCGATAAACGCGCGGCGCGCCTCCAGCTGGGTATTGGCCGAACGCAACTCGCCGGTCTGTTCCTCAAGCCGCCCGGTCATGCGGTTGAATGCGCTCGCCAGCATTTGAATTTCGTCGTCGGTCTCGTTCACCGGCACGCGCGCCGACAGGTCGCCGGCCTCGATCCGTCCGGCAGCGTCGGCGAGTTGCCCGACAGGGCGGACCATGCGGTCGGCCAGCGCCAGCGCGGCGGCGATCGCGAAACCGACGATGACTAAGGCAACGAAGAACAGCGCGGCGTTAAACTTGAGCTGGTTCATGCGCGAGCGCGCGAGGAGAACCTGATAATCGTGAAGGACAGCATTGGCGCCGTTGATCTGCTGTTTGAACTGTGGGTCGAACACTCGCGAGGCATAGAGGTATGTGTTCGTGCCGAAGTCGAGGCGAGTTAGCGCCCCCACGCGATCGGACGAGTTGACCGCAACCACTTGCGAATTTCGCAAGGCAGCAATCTTTTCCGGCGTCACTATATTTTCGAGCTGGCGATTATATGGATTGACCAGCGCCAGTGTCCGAATTTGTCGATCGGCGCTGTAAGTGAAAATGATGGCTTCAGACAGTTGCCGGTTGAGAACCTGAAGTTGACCGAACGCCTGCGCGAAGCGAGGATCGTCAATCGGGACAGCTCGGAGATACTCGGCAAGATTTCCACTCGCTGCGACCGTTTCTCCGGCAACTCTGTCGACCTCGCGCTGGTAGCTCACTCGCGCAACCTGCACTGTGGTCTCGAGCATCCCGCGGGCGCGGTCGGA
>JBDSTQ010000239.1:0-4920 GCA_039928195.1 Sphingomicrobium sp. | reverse complement strand
TGCACAACAGCGCGATGATCATCACCGGCGCGCTCGTCGGAAGCTCGGGCGCGATCCTAAGCTACATCATGTGCCGGGCGATGAACCGCAGCTTCATTTCCGTCATCGCCGGCGGCTTCGGCGCGGTGGCTTCATCGGGCGAAGCGGCGGCGATCGACCGCGCGTTTAAGCGCGGCTCGGCCGAAGATGCGGCGTTCCTAATGGCGCAGGCCGACCAGGTGGTGATCGTGCCCGGCTACGGCATGGCGGTGAGTCAGGCGCAACACGCGCTGCGCGAGATGGGCGACCAGCTCAAAGCCAAGGGCGTGCGCGTCAAATATGCGATCCACCCGGTTGCCGGCCGCATGCCCGGCCACATGAACGTCCTCCTCGCCGAGGCCAATGTGCCGTATGACGAAGTGTTCGAGCTCGAGGACATCAACAGCGAGTTCGCGCAGACCGACGTCGCCTTCGTCATCGGCGCGAACGACGTCACCAACCCCGCCGCCAAGACCGACAAGACTTCACCGATCTACGGCATGCCCGTGCTCGACGTCGAAAAGGCGCGCACCGTGTTGTTCGTCAAACGCAGCATGGGCGGGGTCGGCTATGCCGGCGTCGACAACGAATTATTCTACCGCGACAACACCATGATGCTCCTCGCCGACGCTAAGAAGATGGTCGAGGAAATCGTCAAAGCGTTGGGCTAGCGACGCGGCAAATGGATCTCGGCGATCATGCAGCGCACGCTGCCGCCGCCGACCGCCTCGACCGTCGGAATGGGGACGGGAAGGAGGGTCGCAAACTGTTCCAGCTGCCGCCGCTGAGCGGGCGTAAAGCTCTCCAGCGCGGCGGCGGAAAGTGCGATGACTGGCCCGGATCGCCCGCGTAACTCGATGATATTGCAGGCGAATTTGCTCATCCGCTCGAAGCTCACCGCGATCACGCTGCGCTCGAGCGCGTCGATCAGGCCGCCGCGCTGCTCTGCGGGCACCGCATGGCTGCACAGCACGGCAAAGTCGCTGCCGAGGCTGAGCAGGACGTTGGTGTGGTAAATTGGCCGGTCTGCCCGGTCGAGAGCATCGAACAGCAACGTCGAGTAACCGAGTGCCGCGTCGAAGTCGGCGATCACCGCGGCGTCCGTTCGTACGCTGCGGCTGGCGAAGGCATGGGCGCGCGGGCGGTCGAGGATCAGGCTGCCCGTGCCTTCGAGGAAGCGGCCGTGTCGCTCGTGGCCGGTAAGATCGACCGTGCGTTTCACGGCGAACCCGGCGCGATCGAGCAATGGCAACAGCGCTTCGGTATCGCGCTCAAGCCGTCGCGCCGCGGTCGCCATGGGATAGAGCACCATCGTTCCGTCACCGTGGAACGACACCCAATTATTGGGGAACACCGCGTCGGGTCCATCGCGCTCGAGGATGACCGTCTCGACCCCCGCACCGTCAAGCGCCGTGGCAAGCGCGTCGAACTCGGCCAGCGCCCGTTCCGCGACATCCGCGTCGGTCGCTGCGGCGAACGCGTTGGTGGCCGCGGCTTCGGCGTGGAAAGCAAAGGCGCGCGGGCGTACCAACAGCACGCTTCCGCTCGTCTGCTCTTCCTCGGTCATTCGGCGCTTTTCGGCGCTTGGCCAACGCGATGGCAAGCCCTGGCAACGGTTCGCCGCAAATGCGATTTACTTGCCGCTAACCGCTTCCGTTACCGCTTGCCCCGTCGCCGCGCTTGCCGAACAAGGCTCAAAAGAGGGGAATTCGCGTGCGAAAACTGGGGATTATCGGAGGGACGAGCTGGGCCTCGACCGCGCTTTACTACGACCATATCAACCGCGCCGTCGCGCAACGCCTCGGCGGACTGCACAGCGCGCGGCTGGCAATCGAGAGCCTCGACCTCGCGCCGCTCGCGGCGATGGAGCAGGCCGAGGATTGGGACGGCGTCGCCGCGGTCATGCTCGAAGCCGCGCGGCGGCTCGAGGCAAGCGGTGCCGAAGCGTTGCTGATCGCGTCCAACACCGGGCACAAAGTGCATGACGCGATCGCGCCCAAACTCGGCGTGCCATTGATCCACATCGCCGATGCCGCCGACGAGCGGCTGGTCGCCGACGGCCGCAGCCGTGTCGCCTTGCTCGGGACCCGGTTCACCATGACCGAAGACTATATCCGCGGGCGCTACGAAAGCCGCGGGCTGACGCTCGCCGCGATCGACGCGGGCTGGACCCGCGAAGTCGACCGCATCATCTTCGAAGAGCTCGCCGCCGGTCGCGTCGTCCGCGACAGCCAGCGCAAGTTGAAGACATTGATCACCGAATTGCAGAAGCAGAAAGTGCAAGCTGTGGTCCTCGCCTGCACCGAGCTTGTCCTCGCGGTCGACGTCCGCGCCAATGTCCTGCCGGTCTATGACACCACTGCGATCCACGCCCGCGCCGCGGCGGAATGGATGCTTAGCGACGCGGAGCAGGCGCGCGCGGCGGCTTAAAGCGTGTCCGGAAGGATCGCGATCGCCGTGACCGTCGCCGTCGCGCCTTGCACATCGGCCTCGTCGCCGACGGCGCAGCCGAGCAACGCCCGCGCCAACGGCGCCGAGAATGCGATTCGGTTGGCAGCGGGGTCGCTTTCGTCATGGCCGACGATTTCGAGCGAGCGCTTCTCACCGGCGCGATCAAAGCTCACGCGAGTCCCGATCGCGACCGTTGTGCCGTCGGGAAGCAGGGCAAGGTGCGCGCTGGCGAGACGGCTGCGCCAGTAACGCGCGTCGCGCAGCACCACCTTGCGCTCTTCTTCGCCGAGCTCGGTCGCCAGCAGCTGCTCCAGTTCGGCGTTGCGTGCAGCGATCAAGGCGTAGCCGCGCGGAGTCACCAGATTGGGACCCGGCGGGATCGGTAGCTCGAACCTGGGTTCGAGATGCTCTTCATCGCTGTCGCGGCGAAAGGCGACGCTCATCGGCGGGTGCGAAGAAGCAGCATAGGCAGTTCTCACCCCTCGCAAGACGAAGGTAAAGTCCCTAATTCGAGGGCATGAGCAAAGCCGACCGCCCCGATCAGCCCAACGGCGCGGATCGCTTCAACGAGGACCGCGCGACCTATACCGTGTCCGGCGGCGGCACCGCGCCCGACCTCGAGGGCGGGATCGCGGCGATCCGCAATGTGCTCAAGACGCTTCCGGCGCGGCCCGGGGTATACCGGATGCAGGATGCGCGCGGCGATGTTCTCTACGTCGGCAAGGCGCGCGGGCTCAAGCAGCGGGTGACCAATTACACCCAAGTGACGCGGCTGCCCAAGCGGCTCCAGCGGATGGTCAGCCAGACGTGCTCGATGACCATCGTCACGACTCGCACCGAGGCTGAGGCGCTGTTGCTCGAAGCGCAGCTGATCAAGCGCTTCCGCCCGCCGTACAATGTGCTGCTGCGCGACGACAAAAGCTTCCCGTTCATCCTGTTGCGCGAGGATCATCCGTTTCCGCGCGTGCAGAAGCATCGCGGCGCGCGCCGCATCAAGGGGCAATATTACGGCCCGTTTGCCAGCGCCGGGTCGGTCACGCGGACGCTCAACGCGCTGCAAAAGCTGTTCCTGCTGCGGAGCTGTTCGGACAGCTTTTTCGCCAACCGATCGCGGCCATGTTTGCTGTATCAGATCAAGCGCTGCTCGGCGCCGTGCGTCGGGCGGATCGGCGAGGCCGATTATGCCGAGCTGGTCGCCGATTCCAAGGCGTTCCTCGCGGGCAAATCCACCGGGGTTCAGGCGCGGCTGTCGTCGTCGATGTCGCAAGCGGCCGAGCGCAAGGATTTCGAACTGGCCGCGGTGTTCCGCGACCGGCTGCGCGCCTTGACCTATATCCAGGGCAGCCAGACGGTCCACGCCGAAGGACTTGGCGACGCCGACGTATTCGCGCTGGCGTGCAAGGCGGGGACGGTGTCGATCCAGGCTTTTTTCATTCGCGGCGGGCAGAATTGGGGGCATCGCGCCTTTTTTCCCGCGCACACCGCCGACGTTCCCGAAGCCGAGGTGCTGGCGAGCTTCCTTGTGCAATTCTATGAAAACATGCCGCCGCCCAAGCGGATCCTGCTCGATCGCGACCTCGCCGAGCGCGAATTGGTCGAGGAGGCATTGAGCGCCAAGGCCGAACGCAAGGTGGCGATCGAGCGGCCGCAGCGCGGCGCACGGGCACGATTGGTCGAGCAGGCTGCGCGCAACGCCGTGGAAGCGCTCGACCGGCGGATGGCAGAGACCACCACGCAGGCCAAAGTGTTGCGCGAACTCGCCGACACGTTCGAACTGGCCGACCTGCCCAAGCGCATCGAAGTCTATGACAACAGCCACATCATGGGCACCAATGCGACCGGCGCGATGATCGTCGCGGGACCCGAGGGCTTCCGCAAAAGCAATTATCGCAAGTTCAATATCAAGCGCGCCGAGACCGCTCCGGGCGATGATTTTGCGATGATGCACGAAGTCCTCGAGCGCCGCTTCGCGCGGCTTGAGAAAGAGGATCCCGACCGCTCGAGCGGCGAGTGGCCCGACCTTGTGCTGATCGACGGCGGCAAGGGCCAATTGTCGAGCGTGTGCGACGCGATGCAGGACATGGGCGTCCATGATGTGTCGGTGGTCGCCGTCTCCAAGGGACCCGATCGCAATGCCGGGCGCGAGACCTTTCACATGCCCGGCGGGCGCGAGCTGACACTGCCGCCCAACAGCGCGTTGATGTTCTACCTCCAGCGACTGCGCGACGAAGCGCACCGCTTCGCCATCGGCACGCATCGGGCAAAACGCGCGAAAAGCCTGACCACGAGCACGCTCGACGAGGTTCCGGGCATCGGTCCCAATCGCAAGCGCGCATTGCTGATGCACTTCGGCACCGCGCGCGCGGTCAAGGGCGCGGCGCTCGACGACCTTGAGAAAGCGCCCGGGATTAGCAAGGCGACCGCGCGCCAGCTGTACGATTATTTCCACCC
>JBDSTQ010000238.1:0-3409 GCA_039928195.1 Sphingomicrobium sp. | reverse complement strand
AATGAACCCCCGCGACCCCGGCCTCGATGTAAGCCTTCATGATTTCGAAGCAGTTCAACGGTCCGCCGAAACCTGCCTCGGCGTCGGCGACGATCGGTGCGAACCAATCGCGCTGCGCCCCGCCCTCGAGATGCTCGATCTGGTCGGCGCGGGCGAGCGCGCGGTTGATCTTGCGCGCCAGCTCGGGACCCGAATTGGCCGGATAGAGCGACTGGTCGGGGTACATCGCCCCGGCGGTGTTGGCGTCGGCAGCGGCCTGCCAGCCCGACAGATAGATCGCCGACAGACCCGCACGGACCTGCTGCATCGCCTGATTGCCCGACATCGCGCCCAATGCGCGCACCGGCTCGTCGCCCTTGAGCAACTCCCACAATTTAAGCGCCGAGCGCCGCGCTAGCGTGTGCTCGATCGGGAACGAGCCGCGCAGGCGTGCCACATCCTCGGGCGAGTAAGGCCGCTCGATCCCGTCGAAGCGGCCGGTCGGGGCGGCGACCACTTGGTCAAAACTTGTCATGAACATTCTCCAGCGCGGGACGGTTGAAAGACGAGGCGCATCAAACACTGGCACGCCGCCGAATGCAGCGGCAAAAAGTGCGTGCTTGTCACAACGTGACTTGTGGTTCGAGGGCGAAATTGACAGAACCTTATTCCATGTCCGCCAAACTCGTCCTCGGTCACCGCCTCCGCCGCCTGCGCCGCGACCAGACCTTGTCGCAGACCGACATGGCCGCGCGGCTCGGCATCAGTCCGAGCTATTTGAATCATCTCGAGCGCAACCAGCGCCCGGTCACCGCGAGCCTGTTGCTCAAGCTCGCCGAATTGTTCGAGATCGACGTCCGCGCCTTTGCCTCGGGCGGCGGCCACCGCACCGGCCCCGACGAGCTTGCCGAAATCTTCTCGGACACTTTGCTCAGCGACCTCGGTGTGCCGCGCTACGAGCTCGCCGAGCTGGCCAATAACGCGCCCTCGGTCGCCGACGCGATTGCCCGCCTCTACGGCGCTTTCAAGGAGGTCGCGCGCGACCCGAGCCTGGCCAGTGCCGGCGACGCGCGCGCGATGGTCACGCCCGAAATCTGGGTTCGCGACTACATCCAGCAGCACCGCAACCATTATCCCGAGCTCGAGGCCGCCGCCGAAACGCTTGGCGGGGCGCTGAGCGATCCGTTGTCGCTGTCGGAGCCGCTGCGCCGCCGCCTCAAGGACGCATGGGGAATTCACGCCCAGGTCGTGCCGCAGGCCGAACTCGGCAATATCAGCCAATTGTTCGACCCCGAACGCCAGCGCTTCCTGCTGTCGTCGCAGCTGCGCGCCGAGAATCGTACGTTCGCGCTCGCCTACCAACTGGCGATGGTCGAGTTCGGCCCCTTGGTCGAGCGGATGGTCGCCGCCGCCGCGCCACCCGACGAAGGCATCGCACAACTGCTCCACATGAGCTTGGTCAATTACGCCGCCGGCGCGATCATGATGCCCTACGGCCGCTTCCTCGCCGCGTGCGAGACGATGCAATATTCGATCGACCGCTTGTGCGGCGAGTTCGGTGCCAACGTCGAGCAGGTCGCGCACCGCCTGACCACGCTCAGCCGCGCCGGCGCGCGCGGGGTGCCTTTCTTCATGCTGCGGGTCGATCCCGCGGGCAATATTTCGAAGCGCTACGCCGGCGATCAATTCCCTTTCTCGCGTTTCGGCGGGACCTGCCCGCGATGGAACCTCCACGCCGCCTTCCAGGTCGCCGGGCAGGCGGTCACGCAATTGATCGAAACCCCCGACGGCCACCGCTATTTCACCGTTGCACGGACGATCGAGCGGCCGATCAAGACCGATCTGTCGGGCGGGCTGCTGGCGATCGGGCTGGGGTGTGACGTCATCCATGCGCACAAACTTAATTGCGCCGCGGGCTATGATCTGGCGCGCGCTCCGGCGACTCCGGTCGGACCCGCCTGCGCGATCTGCCCGCGACTCGACTGCGGCTATCGCGCAACCGCGCCGGCCGGGCGGATGCTCGCGGTCGACCGATTCAAGAAAACCATCTCGCCTTACCCGTTCGTCCCCGCTTAGGGCGCGACGGGCACCCGTTCGAGCGCCGCGCGATCCCATTTGGCGAGGTTCGCGGCGACGTCGTAGGTCGACTGCAGAAATTCGGAGAGCATCAGCGCGGGATCGTCGGCGGCGCGGACGCTAGCATAGGGCAGGACGAATTCGCCAAAGCTTTCGTCGAACGTGCCGTGCCTGACCGCGGACGTGCGATACCCCGCGGGCTCGGGGTAGATGTAGCTGTAGAAGAATGGCTCGGCGGCAGTGGTGCCGCCGGCCCAGAAGCCCGCGCTCGACACTTCGTGGCTATAGGCTTCGCGCGCGATGCGGTCGGGCAGGCCCGGCATCCCGCCGGGGTGCGGCGGCGCCGGCCGGCCCGAGAAGCGGCTCGCGGAAAGGTCGAAAGCGCCCCACCAGAAATGGACCGGGCTCGCCTTGCCGATGAAGCCTGCGCGAAAGCCCTCGAACACAGGCACGATCGCGGCGAGCGCTTCGCGCAGGCGCTCCGCCGAATTGCGGTCATAGTCGCGCCGTTCGCGGTCTTTGGCGAAGGGCACGCCGTCAACGATTTCGCTCGGCGTGTCGTTGAAGCGCGACGGCAATCCGTGCCGGTCGAGCATCGCGACCAGCCGCGAATGCAGCCCCGCAATGCCGCCCGCATTGAGCGGCAGCTCCTCGCGCGATTCGTCGCTGACCCACAGCACGATCGCATGGCGGCAAAGGTCGAGTACGAGCGTGAACGCACGTCCGTCATCGGCGGCGGTCGGCAAGGTTTCCAGCCCGTTTGCCCGCGGCTGAAGCGCAACGTGCCAACCGTGATTGGTCCACGGCGCATGCGCGACGCGGATCTTGCCGAGCATCTGGGAAGCCAGATGCAGGATGCTCAGCGTGTCGTGATCCCGCGCGGGATCGAGCTTCGGCCAATCGCTCATTGCCGCGCTTCTTAGCACAGGGCTTTGCATTTTGCGCCGCAGCACGGCTAGAGCGCCGCCATGGCAGGCGACGATCCCATGCTCGACGAAATCCACCGCGCCGGCGATCTCGCCGCGGTCGAGGGCTTGCGCGTGCGACTGCTCGGTAAGTCGGGCGAGGTTACCGCTTTGCTCAAGTCGCTCGGTGCGATGGATGCCGACACCCGCGCCGCCGAAGCCCCGAAGATCCACGCGCTGCGCGAGGCAGTCATCGGCGCGATCGCCGCGCGCAAGGCGGCGCTCGAGGCGGCCGAGCTCGACCAAAGACTGGCGACCGAGCGGCTCGACCTGTCACTGCCCGCCGCCGAAGCTCCGCCGGGCAGCATCCATCCGGTCAGCCAGGTGCTCGACGAACTCGCCGAAATCTTCGCCGACCTGGGATTCGCCGTCGCCGAAGGTCCCGAGAT
>JBDSTQ010000237.1:0-9141 GCA_039928195.1 Sphingomicrobium sp. | reverse complement strand
CGGCAGGGTCTGGGCGGACACCGGCATCGCGCCGGCAAGTGCGGCGAGAGTGGCGCCCATCCAAGCAGCTTTTGCCAAATTCACGGTCACGATCCATTTCCCCCTTGGCCAGCAGTTGGCACAAATCCATTAAGCGCTGCTTGTCCAAGATTTAAGATGCATTTTCCATGAACCGTCCAACTTCGCGCCGCACTGTCGTGCTGACGCGTCGGCATTCATGCCGGACCGCGCGCCCCTTGTGTTCAACGGCCTCGGCGGCTTAGCGCGGGCCACGCGCGGGGCCACGTCGGCGCCGCGACAGGTGAGAGGAGAGTTATGGACGTCAAGGGAATCGCGGCAGTCGTTACCGGCGCCGCCTCGGGGCTTGGCGAAGCGACCGCGCGCGCGCTCGCCGCAGCAGGCGCCAAAGTGGCGGTGCTCGACCGCGACGGCGACAAAGGCGAGAGGGTCGCAAGCGAAATCGGTGGTGTGTTCTGCGAGGTCGACGTGACCACCGACGACAAGGTCGCCGCAGCCTTCGCCAAGGCGCGTGCGGCGCACGGCCAGGAGCGCGTTCTGGTCAATTGCGCGGGTGTCGCCAATGCCGCCAAGACGGTCGGCCGCGACAAGGAAACCAAGGCGCCGAGGCTGTATCCGATCCAGCAGTTCGAACTGGCGATCCAGATCAATTTGATCGGCAGTTTCCGCTGCATTGCGCAGAGCGCGTTCGGGATGGTCGGGCTCGAGCCGCTGGCCGATGGCGAGCGCGGGGCGATCATCAACACCGCTTCGGTCGCCGCCGAGGACGGGCAGATCGGCCAGGCGGCTTATTCGGCATCGAAGGGCGGCATTCTGGCGATGGCGCTCCCGATCGCGCGCGATCTGATGAACGACGGGATCCGCGTCAACACGATCCTGCCGGGCGTGTTCAAGACGCCGATGGTGGCGATGATGCCGCCGCAGGTGCAGGATGCCCTGGGCGCGCAAGTGCCCTTTCCCAAGCGGCTCGGCACCGCCGAGGAATATGCCCGGCTGGCGCTGTTCATGATCGAAAATCCGTATCTCAATGCAGCTGCAGTCCGGCTCGACGGGGGAATCCGGATGGCGCCGCGTTGAGCAGCGAGCATAGCCAGTTGGTCGAACAGCTGGCCGAGGCGGCGCGAGAGGCCGGCGCGGCGATACTGGAGATTGTTCGGCGCGGGTTCGACGTCGAGCATAAGGGCGATTCGTCGCCGGTGACCGAGGCCGATCGCGCGGCCGAACTGATCATCCTCGCCGCGCTCGCGCGCGCCGCGCCGGGCATCCCGGTGATCGCCGAGGAACAAGTCGCGGCGGGCAAGATCCCGGCCCATGACGACACATTCTTTCTTGTCGATCCGCTCGACGGGACCAAGGAATTCATTCGCGGCGGCGACGATTATACCGTCAACATCGGGCTGATCGAGCACGGCAAGCCGCGCCTCGGCGTGGTCTTTGCGCCGGCGACCGGGCGGTTGCATGGCGGAATCACGGGTGAGGGAGCGTGGCTCGATGAGGGCACTCGACGACAGCCGATCCGCACCCGCGCGCGCGGCGCCGCGCTGACCGCAGTCGCCTCCAAATCGCACCTCAACCAGGCGACCATCGACTATCTCGAGGCGGCCGCGGGCAAGTGCGATTATGTATCAGTCGGGTCGAGCCTCAAATTCTGCATTCTTGCCGAGGGCCGCGCGGACATTTACCCGCGCGCGGCGCCGACCTGCGAATGGGACACAGCAGCCGGCCATGCGGTGTTGCTCGCGGCGGGGGGAATGGTCGACGGACCCGACGGCACGGCGTTGCGCTACGACAAGCCGGCATTCCTCAATCGCGCATTCGTAGCGACGGCGGGATGGAAAGCGCCGCCGCTGGCACCGTTTCTCGAGCCGTTTTCGGGCGGAGGCGATCTGCCCGAGGGCGTTTAAAAATGCTGTTCGGGCCGACGGCCGCGGAACTTGGACCAATCCGGATCGAAAGCCGTTCCAACTGGCCAGTTTGCACCGCGGCGTAACGCCTCGACTTCAGAAATCGCGCTGGCGACGCGGTCGGAAATTGCGGCACTATCATTTTTCAAGGGCGAGTCGGAAAGCCCAGCGAGGATCGCACGCGCGCCTTCGAGCGCTTCGGCAAGGTCGGCAAGCCAGCGGGCGCGGTCCAATCCGCTGCGATGTATGGGCCGGTTCATTACGCCTACTCTCCCGCTTGGGACCTGTATTACCCCGTTTGATGACAGTTTTCCGCAATTGCTCCGATGTGGAGCCGAAACCGTGTTTCTTTTCTCCACTTCGCGGGTAATTTCATGGTGCTCGGACCGCAATTCTCAGGGGAACCCCATGGACGCAGTCGCGACCGATGCTCAAAATTTGACCTATTCGGACCTTCCGCCTGTGCTCCTCGCCGCTAGTAGCGCCGCCGGTTTCGCTCGCGCACGGCCAGCGATCGACGCCGCGGGTATGCGCGTGGCGGCCACTGTCCTGGTGACCGAGGCCGAAGCGCGAATGGACCGCCAGGCGGCGGCGTCCGCCTTGTGGCTGGAGATCGACCAGGACCACGGCACGGCGCTCGATGCTTTGCTGCTGCGAGTCAATCGCGAGGTTGGCGAGGGGCGCTATCCGGCGATCGTCGCGACCAGCGCGGCACTGGTTGATCCGGTGCTTGCGCGGCTCGACCGGACCGAGGTCGATATGCTGGTCGATGCCAGCGAGGCCGAGCGCGTGGCGGCACTGGCGGTCGCGCTTCATCATCCGTTTCGTGAACAGCGCGTGGCCGACGTTTCGTCGGACCAGAGCGCCGCGCGGCTGCGGCAACTGAGTGAAGAAGTCGGGCGGATCGCCTCGACTCTCGCGCGTTTGTCTTCGGCGCCGCCAAGTTCTCCGACGCTGCCGACGGCGGCGTTAAGTCCGACCAACGAGCCACTTCCGGTATCGGTTGATCAGGTCCGCAGTGTGATCCGGGCGCGCCGTTTGCGGTCGCGGTTCTTTGCGGAGGAATTGTTCGCGGACCCGGCGTGGGACATGCTGCTCGACCTACTCCAGGCCGAAATTTCGCAATTGCGCGTGCCGGTGTCGAGCCTGTGCATCGCCGCCGCGGTGCCCGCGACCACCGCGCTACGCTGGCTGCGCACGATGGTCGACCAGAAACTGTTCGTGCGCCGCGCCGACCCGCACGATGGGCGCCGGGTGTTCGTCGAACTCGCGCCCGAAACAAGTCGCGCGATGCGCGGCTATTTCGCCGAAGTGGGGTCGGTCGCGGCGGCGTGATGGTGGGCGCTGACGGGCTCGAACCGCCGACCCTCTCGGTGTAAACGAGATGCTCTACCAACTGAGCTAAGCGCCCGCGCCGACGCGGCCAATGAGCGATGCCATGGCACGTGCAGCGCTGCAAGCGTGGTCGGCCTTGCCTGAGGTTGCGCAAATTCGAGGTGCGCGGAAGACAAGCGACGCGGCGCGTCAACGAGTCCGCGCTCCAACCGTCCCTACAAACGGATAACGCCGAAAACTATCAGCAAGACCAGCGTAATCAGGCCGCTTACAAGCAGCGAGGGCCCGCACCCGAAGCGGTTCGAGAAAAACAGGAACATGTCAGCGGTAACCACCGGCCGCAGTCAAAGGCTCCGCACGAGCCTGGTGGCGAGCGCGAGCCACGGCGGGTTGGCGACGATCTGCTGGCGCCCGCCAGGCTCAAGCGGGATGAGCTGAAGCTTTTCCGCATCGCGGTTGATCAGGCGCCCGAACAAGAAGCGGCCGGCGGGGCGGGGGATGAGGACGTCGCGGTTGAGCGCCTGCCCGTAATCGTCGGGGCCGAGCATCGCACACCATAGTTCGTCGCCCGCGCGATAATCGCCAACGCTGCCGGCGACGGTGATTGCGACTTGTCTGTCGCCGGCGCGCGGCGCGACGACAATGCTCGTGCGGCGCGGTGCATGGGCCCCGCCGGCGCCGAGTGTGGCGACGACCTTGAGTTCGGCCGCCTCGCCGCCTTCGACCAGATCCTGAGCATCGACCCCGAGCGCGGCGGCGATCCGGTTGAGCCACCCGACCGAGACCGTGCGCGTCCCGGTTTCGAGCCGGCCAATGGTTTGAGGGGTGGTTGGCGGAACGCACGCCTGGGCGACGTCGTCGAGCGTCATGCCGCGCGCGCGGCGCACTTCCCGGATTCGCGTGATCATCGGCAGATCCCCTTTTTTCCGAACCAGAACGGTTTTCTCTCTGTCCTACAATTTGTCCGTTGTGGCAAGAAGGTTACGACTCGGAGGACGCGGGAGAGCAAATGGCGAAAAGGGATCGGCAGCGGCTACTCATCGAGCGTTCGGTGGGGCCGGACGACAGCGGTGCGGCGCGCGGCGCGGCGACGGCCGCGCGCTCGGTTACGGTCAATCTTGCTGAATCGCCGCTTGGCTGGCTGCGTTCGCGCGGATTGGTCAGCGAGCGTCAGTACGGTGCCGGCGAGCGGCTGCGCGGTGATTGGGAGCGCGGCCAGCTATCGCCGCAAGTGACAATGCACTGGAATGCCACGCCGGTCGCGCGCGGACGCAGCGGGTCAGCTCCCGCGCCCGACCTCCAGGGCGCGCAGCTCGATGCGCGGCGGCGATTCGAAACCGCCATCGCCAGCGCGGGGCCGGGTCTGGCCGACATCTTGTGGCGCGTGGTCTGCGCGGGGGAGGGGATGCGTGATGCCGAGAGCGCTCTCGGCTGGCCGGCACGCGCCGGAAAATTGGTGCTGATCTTCGCGCTCGACCGGGTCGCCGACCATTACCGGATGGCGTGAAGCGGGCTATACGGGCGACTTCAAAACTGGAGGTCGGGCGATGATTTTATACGGTAGCTCAATGTCGCCGTTCGTTCGCAAGGTGCTCGCTTATGGCGCCGAAAAGGGCATCGAATTCGATGTGCGGCCAAGCGGATTTCCCAACCCCACCGACGAATTCCGGGACGTTAGCCCGGCGGGCAAAATGCCGGCGTTGCGCGATGGCGACTATTCGCTCGCCGATTCGAGCGCGATCATCCATTATCTCGAGGCCAAGCAGCCCGATCCGCCGCTGATCCCCGCCGATCCGCGGCTGCGCGGCAAGACCATCTGGTTCGAGGAATATGCCGACACGATCCTGTTCGCTTGTGGCGCCAAGATGTTCTTCAACCGCATCGTCGCGCCGCTCTTCATGGGCCGGCCCGGCGACGACGCTGCCGCCGATGCCGCCGAACGCGACGACCTGCCGCCGATCCTCGACTATCTCGAGACGGTGGCTCCGGACTCGGGTGGATTTTTGGTCGGCGACGGGCTGACATTGGCCGACATCGCGATCGCCGGGCCATTCGCGAATTTGCGGCATTGCGGCGTGACGATCGATCCCGGCCGATATCCGCGCACCGCGGCGTTTGTCGATCGGATTCTCGCGCGGCCGAGCTTCAGCGTTCTGGTCGAGCGCGAGATCGCAATGCTCGCGCCGCAAAGCGCATAAAAAAGTGCCGCGTCCCGACTGGGACGCGGCGCCTGTATGCAAACGCCAGTGAGGCTTAGAAGCCGCCGCCGCCGCCGGTCGTGCCCGAATTGGCGGGATCCTGGTCATCCTCGGACTCATCCGAGGCGCCCTGGCCCTTTTCGGCAAAGTCCTCGCCACCAGTAACATCGGCGCTCGCCGCACCGGTCTCGCCGGCGGTCGATCCGCCTTGCTCGACCAATTCGTCGGTGCCGCTGTCTTGCGCGCCGAGGAAGCCTTCGCCGCCGCCGGAAGCGGCGTTGCTGCTACCGCTCTGATCCGCGCCCGTGGTCTGGTCGAGTGTCAGCGTGTCGTTTCCTTCGCTTGACTGCGTCTGGCCGCTCGCGGGTTGCCCGCCGGACTGGCCGGACTGGCCGGACTGATCGGTCGGCTGCGAGGCGAAGCCGCCGGACTGCTGACCGCTCGGGCTCTGCTGAGACTGGCCGGTCTCGCCTTGCTGATCGGGCTGTTGGCCCTGCTGACCAACGGTCTGGTCCTGGCCGGTCTTGCCTTCGGTTTCGGTGAATTGCTCGTCGTCGCGTTCATTGGCCATGGGATCACTCTCCAAAACAAACGCCCCTGCTTGCTCGCCTGGCTAAACCAGGCGGCGCGGCTTCGCGTTCCCGTGCGTGATCGCGGATGCGACGAACCGCTGATCGCATGACGAAACAGGCCGCCGGTCGAGGGACCGGCGGCCTGCATGTCGCGTCGCCAAAAGCGGTGAGGTCAGGCGGTTTCGCCGTCTTCCGCGGAGGCGGCCTCGGCCGGCGCTGCAGCTTCGCCTTCGGCATCGGCCGCGGCTTCGGCCTTGGCTTCGTCGGCACTCGCGCCGGGTTCGGCGTTGGCGTCATAGTCCTCGGTGAACGCGGTCGTGTCGCGCTCGAACATCTGCGCCATCACGTCGACACCCTGCGCCTGAAGCTCGGCTTCCTCGGGGCTGCGCGCGACGTTGACCGAGACCGTCACCGCGACTTCGGGGTGAAGCGCGATTTTGACCTTGTGCATGCCGATCGCCTTGATCGGGCGGTCGAGTACGACCTGGCTTTTGGTTACGGTCGCGCCGTCAGCCTCGAGCGCCTCGACGATGTCGCGCGCGCTGACCGAGCCGTACAGCTGGCCGGTATTCGATGCCTGGCGGATGAGCTGGACGGTCTTGCCGTCGACGCCCTTGGCCGCGCCTTCGGCCTCGCCGCGCCGCGAGGCATTGTCTTCCTCGATCTTGGCGCGGTTGGCCTCGAACAATTTACGATTCGTGGCGTTGGCGCGAAGCGCTTTCTTGTTGGGCAGGAGAAAATTGCGCGCAAAGCCGTCCTTGACGGTGACCACGTCGCCGATGGCGCCGAGCTTCTCGACGCGTTCAAGCAGAATGATTTCCATGTCGCTCGTTCCTTATCTGACGACGTAGGGCAGCAGGCCGAGGTGGCGGGCGCGTTTGATCGCCTTTGCCAGCTCACGCTGCTTCTTGGTCGACACCGCGGTGATCCGCGAGGGCACGATCTTGCCGCGTTCTGAGACGAAGCCCTGAAGCAAGCGGATGTCCTTATAGTCGATGACCGGCGCGTCCTTGCCCGAGAACGGGCAGGATTTGCGACGGCGGAAGAATGCACGGGCCATTATTCAGCCTCCTCTTCGCGGCGCGTTTCAGGTGCGCGCTCGGCACGTTCGGGGCGGTCGCCGCGATCACGGTCGCCGCGGTCGGGGCGGTCGCCGCGGTCGAAGCGGTCGCCGCGATCGGGACGGTCGGAGCGCGAACGCTCCTTGTCGTTGCGGCGCATCATCGCCGACGGGCCGGCCTCATGCGCGTCGACGCGGATGGTGAGGAAGCGGATCACGTCCTCATTAATGTTCGACTGACGCTCGAGCTCGGCGATCGCCGGCGGCGGTGCATCGACGTCGAGCGAGACGTAATGCGCCTTGCGGTTCTTGGCGATGCGATAGGCGAGCGAACGCAGGCCCCAGGTCTCGGTCTTGACCACCGTGGCGCCATTGTCGGTGAGGATTTTGGTAGCGTTTTCCGCGAGCGCATCGACCTGGGCCTGAGCCAGATCCTGACGCGCGAGGAAAACATGCTCGTAAAGCGGCATGCTATTCTCATCTGTTGGCCGATTGCTGACGCCGCACCATGCGAACGCCCCTCCGGCTGTCGTCTCGAAATCAAAGTGGCGCGGCGGACAAGCCGGCGCGCCAGTGCGAGCGCCTATGGCCAGATCGGCCGCAAAAGGCAAGTCGCGCCCCGGCGCTACGTCTTTTTAACGCCTCGTCGGGCATCTCGCGGCGATGGCCCGCGATACCCGCAAATTCGAGCTGCAGTTCCAGTGGGAGGTCGACCGGCTGGTCTTTCGTCACCGCCAGCGCGGGCTGCCGATCGAAGTCACCGAAGAAGAGCGCGACCGGCTGGTCGAGCGCTACGCCGCGCGGTTGAAGCTTGCCCAGCAAGCCTTGTTCGCCGGATTGCTTGGCGGGGCGATGCTGGTCGGCCTGCTGTCCAAGTTTGTCCCCGACGGCGTATATGTCGGTTTCGCGCTGTATGGCGCGATGATCGTGTCGCTTATCACGATCGATCGCTGGTGCTTTGACGGGACCACGGCGACGCTGCGCCGGCGCAAGCCGATCGGCGAGCCGCTCGGCACCACCGGAGCGTTCGTGCGGACGATAGCGGGAATCGCGGCGCGCGACTTGTGGATGGCGCTGGCTTACGCTGCGGTGCTCGGCGTGCTGGTCAGCGCCTCCTTCGGCGGTGAACCGACCGAATATTGGACCATCGCGATATTCGTCTTCGTAGTGATTGTGCTGATCGTGATGCTGATCCTCAAAGGCGCGCTGCACGAGCGCGACCGCCTGCGCAAAAGCCAATCCCGCCTGATCGAGCGGTCGCGGGAACTGAGGACTGACTGATCGCGAGGTTGCGTTGGCCCGCCGGTCGGTGGCACAAGTTGCCATGGCCACGCAGCTCAAACCGGTGTCGTCGGCGCCCGA
Source organism: Sphingomicrobium sp. (assembly GCA_039928195.1). Taxonomy (GTDB): domain Bacteria; phylum Pseudomonadota; class Alphaproteobacteria; order Sphingomonadales; family Sphingomonadaceae; genus Sphingomicrobium. The sequence goes on along the minus strand of JBDSTQ010000237.1, from coordinate 692 downwards.
CCCGCTCGACGGGATGAGCTTGCCCGGCTGGCTGTATCACGACCCCGAATTCTTCGCCGCCGAGCAGCGTGCGTTCCTGAGTGCGGCGCCGCAGGTGGTGTGCCACGACAGCGACATCTCCGCGCCGGGTGAATGGCGTCGGCTCGATTATCTCGCCGAGAGCGTGATCGTCATTCGCGGCGACGACGGCAAAGCGCGGGCGTTCGCCAATGTCTGCCGCCACCGCGGATCGCGGCTGGTCGATGGCGAGGCGGGGTGCGCGAAGGTGCTGACCTGCCCCTATCACGCGTGGAGCTACGCCCGCGACGGGCGGCTGGTCGGAGTGCCGCAGCGGCAGGAATATCCGGGGCTCGACACCAGCGCGCTGGGTCTGACCGAATTGCCGCTGGAGAATTGGCACGGCTTCCTGTTCGTCACGCTCGAGCCCGGCGCGCCGTCGGTCGCCGAGATGATGGCGCCGTATGAAGCCGAGGTCGCGCCCTACCGATTTGAGGAGTTGCGCGCGATCGGTCGGCTGACGCTGCGCGAGCGGACGCTTAACTGGAAGACGATCGCCGACAATTATTCGGACGGGCTGCACATTCCCATCGGGCACCCCGGACTGACGCGGCTGTTCGGCAAGAATTACCGGATCGAGGCGCGCGAGCACGTCGACCGGATGGAGGGCGATTTACGCGACTCTCCGTCGGCCG
>JBDSTQ010000236.1:0-8574 GCA_039928195.1 Sphingomicrobium sp. | reverse complement strand
AATCGAAATGGAGTCAGGCGCCGATCAGCACCGGCGTACCAACCGGAGTCGTGCCGAACAGTTTCTTGGCGAAAGCGGTCGGCAATCGGACGCAGCCGTGGCTGGCGGGGCGACCAGGATTGAAACCGGCGTGAAGCGCGATTCCATAATCGTCGATGCGCTGCATGAAGGGCATCGGCGCGTTGTCGTATTTCTTCGAGTGATGTAGAACCTTTTTGTCGAGCACCGAGAAAATGCCGACCGGCGTGTCCTTGCCGAACTTCCCGCTCGAAACGGTCGACACCGCCATCAACGTCGAGCCGCGATAGAGATAGGCCATCTGGTCTGACAAGCTCACGACCACCCGCTCGGCTCCTTCCGAAGCGGGTACGTCGCGCCACACATATTCACCCGGCTTAAGAATTTTAGGACCAAAGGCGTTGAGCATATCCGACCGGGCCTGAGTCGCGGCATCACTCGCCGCGGCTTGGGCTTCATAAGTTTCGAGAGCCGCAGCGCGCTGCGGGAGGACGGTAGAACCAAGGCCAAGCGCGCCCGTTACGGCAAGCGCGAACGCTAGCTGTTTCATTTTCCAAACACCTGAATTTATATGTTGACTTTAGCCGCGTTAATGCATCGGAAGCCGATTCGGTTCCCTTACAAATGTGCGACAATGCGGTGTCCACGGCTCCGAGAGTGGGCCAGCTGGACAGTATACATGCCCTAACTCAGCGGCTTTAGACGCTGCTGCAGAGAATGAATGAGGCGCGCGACTCGCCTAGGATAGACCAAGTCTTTTGCGGGATTCATCGGTCAGGAGGTCCTGATCTTCCGCGTTGCGCCTCATGAAAGCGGCAAAAAAAGCGCACGCGGGATCGACCTTGAGCCCGCGGGTCCGCGCCGCTTCGAGCGCGAAGCGCACCAACGCCGAGCCGACGCCCATCCCTTCGTGTGCGGGCGGCACCGCAGTGTGAGTAAAAGCGATCGTCTTCCCATCGATTCTATAATCGGCGATGGCGGTCTCACCGTCGCCAAGGTCGATCTCGAACCGCTGGTGCGCGGGATTGTCGCGAACGACGAACGGACGTTTGGCTTTGTTCATATTCAAAGCCTAGCCGAGTTCGCGCGCAAATGCCTAGACAGGCGACAGCCGTGCCGGACCCTGCTAGGCTCCCGCTATCGCGCGATCCACCCCGAGCATCGCCCGCGACTGGGAGACTTTTCGAGCTTCCGCTTCAGGACGCAAGGAATACTCCACCATGAGCCGCACTCTCCACGTTTCGCTGAGCGAAGGCGAAGTCACCGAATCCTGCCGCAAGCATGCGGTCGCGATTTCCGCGATTGAGCCATTGGTCTCGGGCGGCACCCGCCTGGTGACAATGAGCGTCGACGGCGCGACCAAAATGCGCACCAAATTGAAGCGCGACATCATCAAGGAAGACGTCGAGCGCACCCCGCTCTATTTGCGCGCCGGTCGGCGCTAAGACGCTAATTCCTTAAGCGCTTCGCGCATGGCGAGCGCGTCGGCGGTTGCCGCCGACGATGCGGTATTGTCGAACATGCACCATCGCTCGGGCGCGCAGTCGCCGGCGATCGTTCGTGCATAATCGGCAATGCGGTCGGCGTAGCTCGATCGATACATGACGGGCGAACCGTGGAGCCGCCAATAAGATAGTCCGCGCCACCCTCCCGGGCGCCCGGCCTCGGGCGAAAGCGCGGGATCGGCGGCGACGCGCGCGACTTTACGTCCGGCGAGCGCTTGATCGGCTTCAGGCGTGAACCAGGAAGCGTTGCGCGGTTCGCACGCGATCGCTGCTGGCGTCCGTGCGGCGAGATCGACAAAAAAAGCATCGGCGGTGGTGCGCTCGTATTGAAGCTTGGGCGGGAGCTGGACCAGCAGCACGCCAAGTTTGGGGCCAAGAGCCTCCACCTGGGCGAGAAATTGCGTGAGCAAATCGGCGCAATCGACGAGCTTCGCTTGGTGGGTGATTGTTTTGGGCAGCTTCGCGGCGAAGCGAAACGCTTCGGGCACGCTGTCGCGCCATCGCGCCCAGGTGGCCGCCCGATGGGGGCGATGGAACGAGCTGTTGATCTCGACCGCGGAGAAGCGCTCGGCATAGCGTTCGAGTGCGGTTCCGGTTGATGGAAACATCGCTGCTACGTCGCGCGAAATGCTCCAGCCAGCCGTGCCGGTTCGAGTAACCGGCGCGCCGTTCAAGTGCCCTCTGCGCTGACAAAGCTGTCGAGTACGCGCTTTCTGCCCGCTTTCTCAAACTCGATTTCGAGCTTGTTGCCTTCGATCACCTCGATCACGCCGTAGCCGAATTTGCCGTGAAACACGCGCTGCCCGAGCGCAAGATCGGTGCGGCCGGCGTTGCCGAGGCTGATCGCGGAGGCTTTGACTTCTAACGGCGCCGGAGTTGCCCAAGCGCCCCGCGACCCCGCTCGGGACGAACGCTCATCGGTCACCGCGCGCTGGAAGCCCGGGCCGCGGCTGCTCGCGCGCATCGCTTGCGCCGGGCCGAGGTGGGCGAAGGGGTCGGATCGCTCGCTCCATTGCGCGCGCCACAGGCTTTCGCCGCCGGTCATGGTGGTTTCTTCTTCGATGTGCGGCTTGGGGAGTTCGGCGAGGAAGCGGCTGGGGATCGAGCTGGTCCACTGGCCGTAGATACGGCGGTTGGCGGCGTGGAGGATGGTCGCTTTACGCCGCGCGCGGGTGATCGCGACGTAGGCGAGGCGGCGTTCTTCTTCGAGGCTGGCATTGCCGCCTTCATCCATCGCGCGCTGCGAGGGAAACACGCCCTCTTCCCAGCCGGGGAGATAGATTGTGTCGAACTCGAGTCCCTTGGCGGCGTGGATGGTCATGATGGTGACGCGGTCCCCCTGGTTCTGCGCGTCATTGTCCATGACCAGGCTGACATGCTCGAGAAAGCCGCCGAGACTGTCATATTCCTCCATCGCGCGGGTGAGTTCGGCGAGATTCTCGAGGCGGCCCGCGCTTTCGGCCGAGCGATCGGCCTGGAGCATCGCGGTATAGCCCGATTCTTCGAGGACAATGCGGGCGAGTTCGGGTTGGGGGAGGGTGGCGGCGGACTCACGCCCTCTGTCAGTGCTGCGCACTGACACCTCCCCCGCTGACGCTGGGGAGGGGCTGCTGCTGCTCATCAGCATTCCTCGCCACCTTGCGACGTCGGCAAGGAAGCGGCCGAGGCTGCGACGGGCCTGTGGGGTAAGCTCGTCGCCGTTGAGCAGGGTCGCGGCGGCGAAAAGCAATGGCTGCTGGCTGGCGCGGGCGTGGCGGTGGATGGTGGCGATGGCCTTGTCGCCGAGGCCGCGCTTGGGCTGGTTGACGATGCGCTCAAACGCCAGATCGTCAGCGGGTTGGGCGATCAAGCGGAGGTAGGCGATCGAATCGCGGATTTCGGTGCGCTCGTAAAAGCGGAAGCCGCCGATGATCTGGTAGCTGAGCCCGATCGAAATGAAGCGCTCCTCGAACTCGCGCGTCTGGAATTGGGCGCGGACGAGGATGGCGATGTCGTCGAGCGATTTTCCGGCGGCTTCGTGGCGCTCGATTTCCTCGCCGACGCGGCGCGCTTCCTCGGGGCCGTCCCAGATGCCGACGACCTTGACCGGGTCGCCGTCACCGGCATCGGTCCACAGGCTTTTACCCAGCCGGCCGCTGTTGTGCGCGATGAGGCCGTCGGCGGCTGCGAGGATGTGGCTGGTCGAGCGATAATTCTGTTCTAGCCGGACGATCGTCGCGCCGGGGAAGTCATGCTCGAAGCGCAGGATGTTGGCGACCTCGGCACCGCGCCACGAGTAGATCGATTGATCGTCATCGCCGACGCAGCAGAGGTTGCGGCGCGGTTCTGCGAGCAGGCGCAGCCATTCATACTGGCCGCTGTTGGTGTCCTGATATTCGTCGACGAGGATATATTTAAAGCGTTCGCGATAGGCTTCGAGGACGTCGGAATTGGTGCGGAAAATCACCAACATGTGGAGCAGAAGGTCGCCGAAGTCGCACGCATTCAGCGTTTTAAGACGCGCCTGATAAGCGGCGTAAAGCTCGGCTCCGCGGCCGGCGGCGAAGGCCTCGGATTCGCCGGCATCGATCTGCGCTGGGGTCCAGCCGCGATTTTTCCAGCGGTCGATCAGGCCGGCGAGCTGACGCGCCGGCCAGCGCTTGTCGTCAAGGTTGGCGGCGGCGATCAATTGCTTCAGCACGCGCAGTTGGTCGTCGGTGTCGAGGATGGTGAAATTCCACTGGAGGCCGACCAGTTCGGCGTGGGCACGGAGCATACGCGCGGCGACCGAGTGGAAGGTGCCGAGCCACGGCATGCCCTCGATCGCGCCGCCTGAAATACGCGAGACGCGTTCGCGCATCTCGCGCGCAGCCTTATTGGTGAAAGTGACCGAGAGGATCTGGCTCGGCCACGCGCGGCGCGTGGCGATCAGGTGGGCAAGGCGAGCGGTCAGCGCGGCGGTCTTGCCAGTGCCGGCGCCAGCAAGCACGAGGACCGGGCCTTCGGTGGTCAGGACAGCTTCGCGCTGGGGCGGGTTTAAACCCGTGAGATAGGCGGGCTCGTCACTGTCTGCAGGGGATTCAGGCACGTCGCCGAAGTAGGGGCGGGCGGCTCTTGAAGCAACCAAACGCCAATTATCAAAGAACACCCGATATCCACGTTATCCACAGGCTGATTCCGAATTATTCGCTTTCCCAAATCGGTCGGCATGGGCATTGTCATCAGGTGATCGGGACGGCGGTCCCAGCCTCTTCCAAAGGCCGGAAACGGCAAGCGGGTGCGGCGGGTGACTTAAGGTCCGATCTCCTGCCGGCAGGCAGTTGGGGAGTTCTTTCGGGAGCAAACCAGACGTCAGCCGGTACGAGGCGCCGGAAGAGATGATCTTCCTCTTTGCGCGACGCGGCTCAAGCTGTCCTTCGGGACGGGGACGAGCAAAGCGGGACGCAAAGATGATCATCCCAAGAAGGGCCGTGAAACATCCGACGGTTTTGACTTCGGTCAGGCCGGATTGTTTGAACGATCAGCGAGCCTTCGGGTGGCGCAATCGGGAGATCGATCAGGCTTCTCTCACGAGAGAGTTGTCAGATGGGAAGCGACGCCTGAGCTGGTGAGCCAGGATCGACGACGGAGCGCATGAACCTTCGGGTTTGAGCAATCAGGTCACGAACACCGGCAGATCCTTCGCTCGGCGCTGTGGGGGCTGGCAGCAATGCCGGCCCCCATTTCCGTTTGGGGTCCATGATTCCGGCGCTGAGGATCGCAATCAGGCCCGCGACGAGGAATGCGATGAGCGACCATGCCACGCCCAATCTGCCGGCGCGCGATTTTCAGGCGACGAGCGATTTTTACGCCGCGCTTGGGTTTACGCAGGGATGGCGCGATGGAGGCTGGATGATCCTCATGCGCGGCGATCTGACTCTCGAATATTTCCCGTATCCCGATCTCGATCCGGCGACGAGCTCGTTTGGAGCGTGCTTGCGGCTCGACAACCTCGACGCATTTTATGCGGTTTGCCGTGACGCCGGCGTGCCTGAAACCTGCACCGGAGCGCCGCGGCTGCAGCCGGCGCGGGTCGAACCGTCAAGTCTGCGCATCGCGTCTATGATCGACCCCGACGGCAGCCTGTTGCGCCTGATCCAGAACTGACGTCAGCTAGCGCGAAGGCGATTATGCGCCGCGTGGGACCATTTGCGCGTCCGCGCGTTGGGGGACGCAGGTGGCGACGGCGATCGGGCCGACGGAGCATGGGGCGCGAAGGAGTATCGATCGTGCTCAAGCTTTTCGCTTTGGCCGCGGCTGCGGTATCGGCCGCAGTCCCTGCCGCAGTGCTGCCCACCCCCGCTTTATTGTCGCATGCTGCATGGTGGGAAACCGTGACGGTAACCATCGCCGCCGACGGCCAGGCCAATAGCTGCGAATATCGCACCAGCCTGCTCGCCGGAACCAAAAGCTGCGACGTGGTCGGGCCGGCGTCGACCGATGTCGGCAAGGGCACCAAGGACCAATATACGCGGCTGACCTTTGAGCGGCGCTTTCGCCCCGATCGCGGCGCGGTCGGCGAAGATAGTCTGCCGTCGGGCGATACTTTGCTCGGGCGCCAGGTGCTGGCGCTGGCGATCGACGCCAAGGGATTGGTCGCGGGCTGCAAGATCGTCGCCAAGGCGGGCGAAATGACTCCCGATTATGGCTGCGAGGAAGCGGTCGCGGAGAAATTCGAAACGGGTTTCAGCGGGAGCACGGGGAACGCGCGCGAGGGCTATATGAGCATCCTCGTTTACGGCCATGAAGAGCATGTGGTCTAGCGCGCTGGAAGCTGACGCGCTGCTAGTTGCGGACCCCCTCCGTCAGCCGTGGGCCGACGCCTCCCCGTGGGCAGGGGGAGGGGCTAATTGACGATGATCTGCGTTTTCATGCCGAATTGCTTGTGCATGAAGTGGCCGCAATGCGCGCTGTAGCTGCCGGCGCGCGGGGTGAGCGTGATGCTGCGCGACTGGTGCGGAGCGAGGTCGATGGCGCCGTTGGCCGGCATCGCGCCGGAGATTGCCGAGGCGGCGAAGAAATTGCGCGCGGTGAAATCATGTCTGCTGCTCGAGCGATTGACGAAGTTCAGGGTGACGGGGCGGCCGGCGGCGAGATGGATCGGCTTCGGCGCGAAGGCAAAATTGGTGACGTCGATGGTGATTGCCGCGGGCTGAGCGACGGCGGGCGCGGTGACGAGGAGGGAAAATGCGGCGAGCGCCGCGAAACGAGCTGCGGTCATGTTCGTCTCCAAATCCCCTGCAGGATTGGCTTTAGCATATTTGGGAGGGACGCGTGGGTGTCCAAAAAACTGAAGTTGGAAGCGTTAGGGTTTGGCTCCTCCCTGGCTAGGCCACGGTTCAGCAGGCGCGCCAGCTTCACGTCGCTCCGGCTCTCCAGCTTGCGCCGGCCTGGACCCCGGCCTTCGCCGGGGAACGGCGGCCGTTGGGCTAAAGCCTCGATGAGTGGAGCATAAACCAAATAGGTAAAATACTGCTTAACATCGTCACGCTGATTCGGTACAACTTAGGAACAATGCGAAATTGCGGGGCAGGCGCAGAAGGAACTGACGCACAACGAAGCGCTGCAAATGGTCGACGCGCTGATCGCGCCGGCGGTTGAAGGGGCGGCGCAGGCGATTCCACCAGCGGCGCCGGTCGCGGGCAATTGCTACCTCGTCGGTGCGGCGGCCACCGGCGCCTGGGCCGGGCAGACGGGCAAATTGGCGCAATTTACCAGCGGCGGCTGGCGCTTCATCGCGCCGGTCGAGGGCATGACCGCCTTTGTCCGATCCAATTCCCAGACCGCAGTTTACCGGCAGGGCGCATGGGAACTCGGGCAAATTCGCGGAACAGCGTTGATCCTTGGCGGTCAGCAGGTCGTTGCCGGGCGCGGTGCGGCGATTGCATCACCGAGCGGCGGCGCGACGGTCGATAGCCAAGCCCGCGGCGCGGTCGATCTGATTCTTGCCGCGCTCCGCCAGCACGGGCTGATCGAGACCTAAACCGCGCGTCGTCGCACGCTTTGCTTGATCATCGATGGGAGAATGATGCTTTTGGGCAACAGCGACGGCCAAACGCCACCTTGCGCGGCAACCGGCGCTCTCATAATGTGTTCCTGCGGTTCAATCTTCAGAACGCACGTGAAAGGGGAATTATATGCGCAAGCTGGCCATTGCGGCGGCGCTCGCATCGACTGTGTTGGCAACGCCCGCGGTCGCTCGGGACAAGTCGTTTTATGCCGGTGTCGAAGGCGGTGTGTTGTTGGTCGAAGACATGGACTTCGATTACAGCGACAATACGCCTTTCGCTCTGGAGGACGCACTAACCGTCCGCCACAAATCAGGTTTCGATCTCGATGCCGTCGCCGGCTATGATTTCGGCATGATCCGTCTTGAAGGCGAGCTTGGTTACAAGCGCGCTTCGGTGCATGAGATCAGCGCCGCGTCGCTGCTTTCGGGTGCGGGACCGGGTGACAATTTCGACGCCAACGGTCGCGCCAGCGTCACTTCGGGCATGATCAATGCCTTGCTCGACGTGGGCAATGAAGATGCGCTCAGCGGATATGCCGGTGTGGGTGTCGGTGTTGCCCGTCTGCGCTACCGCGCGGATTCAAACGATCTCGGACTGAGCTTCTCGGACAATTACAGCGGTCTCGCATGGCAGGGCATTCTTGGCCTGCGCTACGCCGTGACGCCCAACATCGACCTCGGCATGAAGTATCGGTACTTCAACATTCCGAACGTCAAGTTTGGCGACAACGACGGTTTGACCAGCTTCGACGTCAAGAGCCGGTTCCGTTCGCACAGCTTGCTCGCGAGCCTGATCTACAACTTCTGGGCGCCGGCACCGCCGCCGCCTCCGCCGCCGCCGCCACCCCCGCCGCCTCCGCCGCCTCCGGCGACGCAGACGTGCCCGGATGGCTCGGTGATCCTGGCGACCGACATGTGCCCGGCCCCGCCGCCGCCGCCGCCGCCGCCGGCGCCGGAGCCGACCGGGGAGCGTGGCTAAGCCATGCTAGCGCGGTCGGGCCTCGGCCCGGCCGGGTGACCGAA
>JBDSTQ010000235.1:0-2738 GCA_039928195.1 Sphingomicrobium sp. | reverse complement strand
GCCGCGTCATGTGCGCTTCGTTACCAGCTGGCCGATGTCGACCAGCAAGATTCAGAAGTTCCGGCTGCGCGATCAGCTCGCCGCGGAATTGTCCGAGGGAGCCGACGCATGAGTGAAGCCCGGTCGTTTATCGCCAAGCTCGTGACCAAGCCCGACAAGCGCGACGAGTTCATCCGCCTGCAGACCGAGCTTAAGGGCCTGGTGTTCGAGCACGAGCCCGACGCCTTCGTCTATGAACTGCTCCAGTCGGACGACGATCCAGACACCTTCTATTGCGTCGCGACGTTCAAAGACCCGGGCGCATTCGATCATCATATGGGGATCGATTTTCACGACCGCCTGGTGCCGCCGATCCTCGACTGTTTGGCGAGCGAAATGGAGCTCGGCTTCTACAAGTCGCTGCGCTGACGATGAGCGTTTCGCCAGCCGACCTCGAGCAGCTTGTCAGCCGATCGAAGGTGTATGACGTACTCACCCGCTATTGCCGCGCGCTCGACCGCTGCGACGTCGAGCTGATGCGCTCGGTGTATTGGGAAGACGGCTTCGACGATCATGGCGTCTTTTCGGGCAATGCCGCCGAATTCGCCGAGTTCATCATTCGCGAAATTCAGGCGTGGTTCGAAGTCACGATGCACGCGATCATGAATGTGCATATGGAGGTCGCGGGCGATGTCGCCTGCACCGAAAGCTATCTCTTCGCCTATCACAAGATCCGCGCGGACCGTGCCAAGGTCGAGGAGATTTTTGGATCGCGCTACGCCGCCCAGTTCGACTGGGCCAAACAGGGCCAGTTGCCGCATCATTTCTATTATGGCGGGCGCTACGTCGACCGGCTCGAGCGCCGTGGCGGCGAATGGCGCATTGCCCATCGCACGGTGGTGATGGACTGGAATGAAAATGGCGCGAGCGGCGAAATCCTCGACCAAGGGATGTTCGCGACATTGCACCCACGGGGAACGCGCGACCGCGGCGATCCCGTTTACCGCAACCGGCCCTAGCCGAACTCGCGCCAGGCGGTCTTGCCGTCCCAATCTTCGGCGGCCTTGCGTACGTTGCCGAAGAAGGCGTGCATATCGGGCATATCGGGCAGCACCTCGACCATGAAGCCGCCCGCCGCGCGCGTGTCGACATAGGTGAAGTCGATCGCGCCGAAGCGGCCGCTCGACGCGGTCGGGAAGCCAAGTTCATTGTAGCGCGCGGTCTCGGCGAAGACGTCGGGGACCATCACTGCGACATGGTGGAACGCCATTCCGCCAGGTGCGCCGTCGGGGAAGGCATCGCGATAGACCGATGGTGTGTCATCGTGCTGCTGAACGAGTTCCATTTGAACCTCACCAGCCTGCGCCAGGCACAGGCTGAAATCGGTGCGCTGGGGTCGGCTGCGGTGGTGCGGATCGTCGAGCGAGATGTGGCGCAGCATGAGGAACGGGCCGCACTGCATCGACTGCGACAGGTGCGTCGCCGCGGCCTCAAGATTGTCGACCACCCAGGCCATCTGGACGATTCGGGCGCCGGGCAGGATCATAATGTCTCCGGTTGTTCGATCAAAGCGGCGAGCGCGGCGAGGAAGCGTGCGCCGTCGGCGCCGTCGATCGCGCGATGGTCGCACGAAAGCGACAAATGGAGGACGGGAACGATGCGGATCGCGCCGTCATCGTCGATCGGCTCGGGACGCGCCGCTCCGACCGCAAGGATCGCGCCCTGCGGCGGGTTGATAATCGCGTCGAACTGCTCGATCCCGAACGGGCCGAGATTGCTGATCGAAAAAGAGCCGCCGTCGATTTCTTCCTGCTTCAGTTTGGACGCGCGCGCACGCGCGGCGAGGTCGGCAGTGGCAGCGGCAATCTGCTCCAGCGACAGTGTTTCGGCCGCCCGCAGGATCGGCGTGAGCAAGCCCTTGTCGGTCGCCACGGCGATGGCGATGTCGGCGCTGGGCAGGCGGTGAATGTCGGTCCCGTGGACCTGGATGTTGACCGCCGGGACTTTGCGCAGGGCGAGCGCGGCGGCGCGCACCAGATAGTCGTTGACGCTGGCGACCTTGCCCGCCGCCTCGCGCGCGGCGAGCAAGCGGTCGGCGCGGACACGGCGGCGCAGATAGAAATGCGGGATGATCTGCTTGGCTTCGGTCAGTCGCCGCGCGATCGCCTTGCGCATCGGCGTCATGGCGATGATCTCGATCTCGCCGCTCGCAACGGCGGGGCCAGCGGCGGCAAGCACATCTTCCTTGCAGATGCGCCCGCGCGGGCCGGTGCCCGACAGCGACTCGAGATCGACGCCGTGACGCGCTGCCAGCCGCCGCGCCATCGGCGAAGCGAACCCGCCACTTGTCGGCGAGGCCGGGTAGGGGCCTTTGAGCTTGGGCGCCGCGGCGGGAAGAAGCGCCTGTTCGACGTCCTGGAGCATGATCCGCCCGCCGCGCCCGCTGCCGGTCAACGCCGCGACATCAAGCTTGGCTTCCTCGGCGCGAGCGCGCGCCGCGGGGCTGATCGCCAGCGTGTCCGCAATGGCCGGCTGCGCCATTGGCGCGGGTTCGGGCGGCACCGCGGTTTCGGCCGCGGCTTCGGCGATCATGTCTTCGGTGTCCGCCGCTGCCAGCGGCGAATTGGCCGGGCGGAAGGCCGCGACGAACGCCGCCACCTCTTCAGCCGGCTCGTCGTCGCCATAGACCGCGAGCAACGCTCCCACCGGCAGCGTCTCGCCCGGCTGCGCGAGAATGCGCACGAACTTGCCGTCGGCCT
>JBDSTQ010000234.1:0-8298 GCA_039928195.1 Sphingomicrobium sp. | reverse complement strand
GATATGGAAAGAAATCTCATCGCCGGCATCGCCGCTGATCGCAACGAAGCGCGGGTGACGCTGACCGGCGTCCCCGACCAGCCGGGGACGGTGGCGATGGTCATCTCGCCGCTGGCCGAGGCGGGTATATCATTCGACATGATCGTCCATGCCGCGACCCCCAACAGCGGCGCCTCCGACCTCACTTTCACCGTCCCCCGCGCGAGCCTGTCGCAGGCGATCGCGGTGATCGAGGGGCGGCGGGACGCGATCGGTTTTGCCGCGCTGATCCACGACGATGCGGTGGCCAAGGTCAGCATCGTCGGGGTTGGCATTCGCTCCAATCCGCAACTCGCCGCGACCATGTTCGAAGTGCTGGCCGAGCGGCGCATCAATTTGCTCGCGGTGTCGGCGAGCGAAATCAAGGTCAGCGCCTTGATCGCCGAGGACCAGCTCGATCTTGCGGTGCGCGTGCTCCACACTGCGTTCGGGCTCGACGCGGAGGACGCCGCATGAGCGCCGGGCATGATCGGCTAAAGCAATTGATGCACCGCGGGACCGAGCTGCTCGGCTGCGAGACCGCGATCATGTGCGGCGCGATGAGCTGGGTGTCCGAGCGCCACCTCGTCTCCGCCATCTCCAACGCCGGCGGATTCGGGGTGATCGCGTGCGGAGCGATGACGCCCGCCCTACTCGAAACCGAAATCACCGAGACCAAGGCACGGACGGCCAGGCCGTTCGGGGTCAACCTCATCACCATGCATCCGCAGCTGGCCGAGTTGATCGACGTCTGCGTCGCTCATCAGATCACTCATATCGTCCTCGCCGGCGGGCTTCCGCCGGGCTGGGCGATCGACAAGATCAAGGCGAGCGGAGCTAAATTGATCGCCTTCGCGCCCGCGCTCGCGCTGGCCAAAAAGCTGATGCGATCCAACGTCGATGCGCTCGTGATCGAAGGGATGGAGGCGGGCGGCCACATCGGCCCGGTCTCGACCAGCGTCCTCGCGCAGGAAATCCTGCCCGTCGTCGCGCGCGACATTCCGGTGTTCATCGCCGGCGGCATTGGCCGTGGCGAGGCGATCGCCGCTTATCTCGAAATGGGCGCGGTCGGGGTCCAGCTCGGCACGCGCTTCGTCTGCGCGACCGAAAGCATCGCCCACGCCAATTTCAAGAAAGCCTTTCTCCGCGCTTCCGCGCGTGACGCGGTGCTTTCAGTGCAGATCGACCCGCGCCTGCCGGTGATCCCGGTACGCGCGCTCAAGAACAAGGAGGTCGAACGCTTTGCCGCCAAGCAGCGCGAAGTCGCCGATCTCCTCGCCCGTGGCGAAGTCGAAATGATGGAGGCGCAATTGCAGATCGAGCAATATTGGGCCGGCGCGCTGCGCCGCGCGGTGATCGACGGCGACATCGAAAGCGGCAGCGTGATGGCCGGCCAGTCGGTCGGCATGGTCACGCGCGAGGAGCCCGTCGCCGAAATCATCCGCGAACTGGTCGACGAGGCGGCGGCGGCGCTGGAGAGCCGGGGCTAGGCTGCAGCGAACGGGTTGCGCACGGTCAGCCGCCCGTCGATCACCAGCCCGTCGTGCAAATCCTCGGACAGGAATTCGTCGCAGCCCGACTTCAGAGCGACTGCGACTAATGTCGAGTCGTACATCGAAAACTGGTAACGTTTAGCAATCCGAAGTGCGTCACCCAGGATCTCGCGTCGGACTTCGCCTCCAACTTCGCACAAGGTCTCGACCTGGTCGATCGCCTCGCCGATTGCTTCCCAACTCTGCGAAAGCTTTCGGCGCAGGACATTCGCTAATTCGGTCAGCGACTGGACCGATATAACGCCACCGGCGGCAACGATTTGCGCGGCCTGCTCCTCCCGCGGGTCATGCGAAAACATATAGACGAGGATGTTGGTGTCGATGAACCGTCGCATCTAGCGCGCATTCGCCTCTTCCCGATCAAACTTGTAACCCTCGGGTAAAGGTGCGCGCATCGCCTTGATTTTGGCCAACGCCCGTACGCGACGGTCATCGCGCCCAACCTCAAGCGCGCCATCACGGCCGACGCGCAGTTCGATCTCATCGCCTTCCTCGAGCTTGAGCGCTCGCTGCACGTCTTTGGGAATGCGGATGGCGAGGCTGTTGCCCCATTTCGCGACTTTCATCGACTACGCTCCTTTGGATATACAATATCAGAATGTATATCGTTCGTTGGTTGCGCGCAAGAAAGGTGACACTCGCGCCAGCCATCTGTTAGCGCTGCGTCATGCCGCTGACCGCCGCGACTGCCGCTCGGGAGATCCTCACGGGTCTGCACGAGATCATGGCCAAGCGCGGCTCGGCGCAGGCCAAGCTCGACCGCGTCGTCGATCTCATCGCCGCGGCGATGAGCAGCGAGGTGTGCTCGATCTATCTGCTGCGCGACAACAAACTCGAACTGTTCGCTACCCATGGCCTCAGAAAAGAAGCGGTCCACGTCACTCGCCTCGCAATGGCCGAGGGACTGGTCGGGACGATCGCCGCCGAAGGGCGCATCCTCAACCTCGCCGAGGCCGCTGATCACCCGTCGTTCGCTTACCGTCCCGAGACCGGCGAAGAACGCTTCCACAGCTTTGCCGGGGTGCCGATCGTGCGGCTCGAAAGTCCGATCGGCGTGCTTGCCGTCCAGCACGCCGAGCCGCGCCGCTACGAGGACGTCGAGATTGAGGCGCTGCAAACCGTCGCGATGGTGCTGTCCGAAATGATCGCCGGCGCGCGGCTGGTCGACGGGGCGCGGCGCGGGCGCTTACGCAGCGCCGGGCCGCTGCGCCAGTCGGGGCTCAAGCTGGTCGCCGGGATGGCGCGCGGCGAAGCGGTCTTTCACGAGCCCCGCGTGATCGTCGAGCATACCGTCGCCGACGACACCGAGGCCGAGCGCGCGCGGGTCTATTCGGCGTTTCGCAAGATGCGCGAGCAGATCGACAATATGGCGCGCGAGACCGAGTTCGGGACGATCGGCGAGCATCAGGAGATCCTCGAGACCTATCGCATGTTTGCCTATGACGAAGGCTGGTCGCGGCGGATCAATGAGGCGATCGACAGCGGGCTGACCGCCGAAGCGGCGATCGAGCGCGTCCAACAACGCACCCGCGCGCGGATGCGTGAGATCGATGATCCCTTGCTCGCCGAGCGCATGCACGACCTTGAGGATCTCTCGAACCGTCTGCTGCGCATCGTCTCGGGGCGCATGGGCACTGCTGCGCAGACCGGGCTCAACCGCGACACTGTGCTGATCGCACGCAACCTCGGACCCGCCGAATTGCTCGAATATGACAAACGCCGGCTCAAAGGCGTTTTGCTCGAAGAGGGCTCGCTGACTTCGCACATGACGATTGTCGCGCGCGCGCTCGGCATTCCCGTGATCGGGCGCTTGAACGATATCCGCCACAGCCTCGAGGAAGGCGAGCAGGTGCTTGTCGACGGCGACAATGGCAGCGTCATTATCCGTCCCAACCGCGGCCTGCTCAACGGCTTCGAGCATCGCATGGCAATGAGCCACAAGCGCCGCGCCGAGTTCGCCGCCGCGCGTACTTTGCCGGCGGTGACCACCGACGGCGTTACGGTCAGCGTGATGGTCAATGCCGGCCTTGCCGAGGACGCCGCCTCGCTCGACCTGTCGGGCGGCGACGGAATTGGACTGTTCCGGACCGAATTCCAGTTCCTCGTGTCGGCCACCTTGCCCGGGCGCGAACGCCAGCAGCGGCTCTATTCGAAAGTGCTTGAATCCGCCGGCGACAAGCCAGTGGTATTTCGCACCGTCGACATCGGCGGGGACAAGGCGCTGCCCTATCTTGCCGACGTCCACGACGAGTCCGAAAATCCGGCGATGGGCTGGCGCGCGCTGCGCCTGTCGCTCGACCGTTCGACGCTGATGCGGGCGCAGGCGCGGGCGTTGCTTGAAGCCTCGGCGGGCAAGGTGCTGCGCGTGATGTTCCCGATGGTTTCCGAGCCGTGGGAGTATGAGGAGGCGCGCGCACTCGTCGAGGAACAGGTCGAGTGGGCGAAACGGGCGCATCGCGCGCGACCGTCGCGGATCGAATATGGCGCGATGCTCGAAGTGCCGAGCCTCGCCGAGATGCTCGACCAACTTCTCCCGCGTATCGATTTCCTGTCGATCGGCACCAACGACCTCACCCAATTTCTGTTCGCCGCCGACCGTTCGGACCCGCGGCTGGCCGAGCGTTACGATTGGCTCAGCCCGGCGATCCTGCGCTTTCTGAAACGCGTCATCGACCAGGCCGATGCGGCCGGAGTGCCCGTCCGCGTATGCGGCGAAATGGCTGGGCGCCCGCTCGAGGCGATGGCGCTGATCGGCATCGGCGCGACCAATTTCTCGATCACTCCGGCGGCGGTCGGCCCGGTCAAGGCGATGGTCCGCTCGCTTGACGCTTCGGCGGCGCGCGCGCGGCTCGCCACCTTACTCGTCAAGGCGCCGCGCGACATGCGCAAGGCGCTGACCGACTGGGCCAAACGCCATATGGTGACAATCGGCTAGCGCTCGGCGGTTGACAGTCGGCCCTCACCATCCACACTGGAGAATATGCGAAAGAAAGGTGAAACGATGGACGAGGAAGTGGTCGAGACCGACGTGTCCACCGTAGGCGAGCGGCTGCGTGCCGCGCGCGAGGAGCAGGGCATGCGGCTGGAGGATATCGCGGCGCAGACGCGGATCCCCCTACGCCACCTCGAAAGCCTCGAAACCGGGAGCTGGGAGCAGCTTCCGGCGCAGACCTACACGACAGGGTTCGCAAAGAGCTACGCCTCGGCGGTCGGGCTCGACCGGGTCGAGATCGGCGAGCAGTTGCGCGCTGAGATGGGCGGCGAACGCTCGGCCGCCGCGACCACCACCGAAGTGTTCGAAGCCGCCGACCCGGCCCGCACGATGCCCACATGGCTGGTGCTCGGGGCAATTGCCGCGGTGATCGTGCTGGTACTGGCGATGACCCTGCTCAATCGTCGCGAACTCGCCACCGACGATGGCACGGTCGCGACTGCGCCGCCGGCCGCTCAAGCGCCGGCGGCAGCGGTATCACCGCCGCCTGCGGCCACCGCCAGCGGGCCGGTCGTGCTTACCGCCGCCGAGCCGGTCTGGCTCCAGGTCTATGAAAAGGGCGGCAAACAATTATTCTCGGGCGAGCTTGCCGCAGGCCAGGTCTATGCGGTCCCGGCCGACGCCAAGGCACCAATGCTCAAGACCGGCAAACCCGAAGCGTTGCGGATCAGCGTCGGCTCGGCGGCGGCACCCGCGGTCGGCCCGGCGGCGGCGACGGTGCGCGATGTCAGCCTGCTCGGACCCGACCTGATGCGCGGTGGCGCCCAATCGGCCGCGCCGGCGCAATAACGATTCAGCATCGGGCAAGCCGCGCCGGCGCAACGCTGCTCGTTTATCCCGGAAATGAGGAACTGACGTGAAGCCTTTGCGAGTGATTTCCGCCGCCCTCCTGGCCTTTGCCCTGATCGCTGTGGCGCCGTCCGCGCCGCTGTTCGCGCAGCGCCCGCCGCCGACACCCGAACAACGGCTCGAGCGCCTCGAGCGGCAGGTCCAGCAAGTCCAGCGGCAAGTCTTTCCCAAAGGTCGTCCGGCTGATTCGGCGGGCTTTTCCGACGATCCCGCGGCGAGCCAGTCGGCGGTCATCACGCTCGACCAGAGGCTCGGTTCGCTCGAGCGGCAGATGGCCGACATCCTGCGCCAGTCGGAAGAAAACGGAAACCGCCTGCGCACGCTGGAAAGCGACAATGTGCGGCTGCGCGGCGAACAGGCGCAACGCCTGACCGCGCTTGAGCAACGCCTCAATGAGGCGGCTACGGTCGCAGTGCCGATCGCTGTTCCGGGCCCTCCCGCGGCGGGACCCAAACCCAAGCCCGCGCCGGGGTCGCCACCGTCCGCGACCACGGTACCCGGCACCGTCATCGGCGACCCCGGCGAGGATGCCTACACCGAGGGCTTCCGCTTGTTCGAGCAGGGCCAGTATGATTCCGCGATTACCGCGCTACGCGCGTTCACCTCGGCCTATCCCAAACACCGCCGGGTAAGTTATGCCAATAATCTGGTTGGCCGGGCGCTGCTCGACAAAGGTCAGCCGGGACCCGCGGCCCAGGCGCTGCTCGCCAATTATCGCAACTTGCCCAACGGCGAGCGCGCCGCCGACAGCCTTTATTATCTTGGCCAGGCGCAGCTCAAGCTGGGCGAGCCGAGCCAGGCTTGCCGCGCGTATGGCGAGGCCGAGGCGATTTATGGCGCCAAGCTGCGGGCCGATCTAAAAAAGTTGATCGCTGACGGCAAAACCCAGGCGCAATGCCCCTGATGGCAGCGACCCCATCCCGCACCCCCGATCATGATATGGTCGAGGAGTTCAAGCCAATGCTCGACGCGCTTTTCACGCCCGAGGTGAAGATCGGGCTGGCGGTGTCGGGCGGACCCGACAGCCTGGCATTATTGCTGCTCGCCGCCGCCGCTCGCCCGGGCAAGGTCGAGGCGGCGACGGTCGATCATGGCCTTCGCCCCGAAAGCGCAGCCGAGGCCGCGATGGTCGCCAAACTCTGCGCCGAACTCGGCGTCCCACATCAAATACTGACCGTCAAATGGGCGAAAAAACCCAAGACGGGGATTCCCGAACGCGCCCGGACCGAGCGCTATGCCTTGCTCCGCGATTGGGCGACCGAACGCGGGCTTGGCGGGCTGGCCACTGCTCATCATCTCGACGACCAGGTCGAAACCTTTCTGATGCGGCTTAATCGCGGTTCGGGCGTGCGTGGGCTCGGCGCGATGCGCCGGACTGGCCCGTCGCCGGCGGGGGGTGTGCCGATCGCGCGGCCGATGCTCGGCATGAGGCGCTGGCAGTTGGAAGCATTGTGTCTCGATTCGGGGGTGATGCCGGTTGATGACCCGAGCAACGACGATCCGCAATTCGCACGCAGCCGCATGCGCGCCGCGCTTGAGGAGGCCAAGTGGCTCGATCCGGTCGCGATCTCGCTGAGCGCGTCGATTATCGCGGAGGCCGATGTGGCGCTCACCTGGACCACCAAACAGGTGTGGCAGCGCTCGGTCAAAGTCGAGGGACAGCGCATCCAGTTCAACCCCGACGGCATTCCGCGTGAAATCCGTCGTCGGGTGCTTAACCGCGTTTTGAACACCCTCGGTCATGAAAGCGCCGACGAGCCTTTGCGCGCGCGCGAGGTCAACGAATTGCTCCTGGCGCTCGCCAACGGGCGCAAATCGACGTTGCGCGGAGTGCTCTGCATTGGCGGCGATAATTGGCTGTTCAAGCCCGCGCCGCCGCGCGTCGCGACCGCACCCGCCGCTCGCTGACCAGCGCGCGTTCACCGATCATCAAGCCCGCATTGTTATTGGTTCTGATGCGCTTATCTTAGCGCCCTACATAGCGGGCGACCGATCGCCCCGGACGAGGCGCATGACCGACAAAGACAAAAAGCCCGGCAACCCGTGGACCAAAAGCCTGCTGATCTGGGCCGGCATTCTGTTCGCCCTGGTTCTGTTCGTGCAGATGATGGACGGCGGTGCGCGCGCGCCGGCAGGCGAATCGATCGCTTATTCGGAATTCGTCCGCCAGGTCGACGAAGGCAATGTCCGTTCGGCGACGATGGCCACGGGCACCAGCGGCAACAGCGCGATCACCGGCAAGCTTGGCAATGGCGAAACCTTTCGCACCGTCGCGCCCGCGGGCACCAAGGTCGCCGACAAAATGGTCGACAAGGGTGTCGCGGTCCAGGTCAAGGCCGAGGAACAGTCGAGCATCTGGCTCTATATGCTCTACAATTCGCTGCCTTTCCTGCTCATCCTCGGAATCAGCTTTTTCGTCATGCGGCAGATGCAGAAAAACGCCGGATCGGGCGCGATGGGCTTTGGTAAGAGCCGCGCGCGGATGCTGACTCAGAAAGAAGGCCGGGTGACCTTCGCCGACGTCGCCGGGATCGACGAAGCGCGCGAAGAGCTTGAAGAGATCGTCGAATATTTGAAAGACCCGGGTCGCTTCGCCCGGCTCGGCGGCAAAATTCCTAAGGGCGCGTTGCTGGTCGGCTCGCCCGGCACCGGCAAAACCCTGCTTGCGCGCGCCATCGCCGGTGAGGCGGGCGTACCTTTCTTCACCATTTCTGGCTCGGACTTTGTCGAAATGTTCGTCGGCGTCGGCGCGTCCCGCGTCCGCGACATGTTCGAACAAGCCAAGAAGTCGGCGCCGTGCATCGTGTTTATCGACGAAATCGACGCCGTCGGCCGTCATCGCGGCGCCGGCCTCGGCAACGGCAATGACGAGCGCGAGCAGACGCT
>JBDSTQ010000233.1:0-4500 GCA_039928195.1 Sphingomicrobium sp. | reverse complement strand
CCTCCACTGCTGTACCCACCGAGCCAGTGGATGACGGAGATTAACCTGGATTAGTTAAGGATCAAGATTTTTTCAATCCGGACGCTGCTCAGGCGCTGCGCGATTTCCAATAGTCCAGCGCTGCGTCCGGTTCGAGCGGCTTGGCGAAATAATAGCCCTGCCCGCTGGCGCAGCCCAGGGTCGCCAGCGTCGTCGCCAGTTCGACCGTCTCGATTCCCTCGGCGGTGGTCGACATGCCGAGCGCGTCGGCCAGGCTGAGCACCGCGCGAACGATCGCCACACTGTCGGGATCGACCATCATCCCGGTAACGAAACTGCGGTCGATCTTGAGGACGTCGATCGGCAGGCGCTGGAGGTAGGCAAGGCTTGAGTATCCGGTGCCGAAATCATCCATCGCGACGGTCGTATCGAGCGCTTTGAGCGCATCGAACACGCGCGTCGCGCGCGCCGGGTCCTGGACGATCGAACTTTCGGTCAGTTCGAGCGTCAGGCGGTCGCCGGTCAACCCGCTGGCGCGGAGCGCGCTCGACACGACTTCGGCAATATTGTCGCGCGCAACCTGGATCGCCGACAGATTGACCCCGACGTACAACGGCAATTTCTCGCCGCTCTCGCGGTCCCATTCGGCGAGCGTGCTCGCGGCCTTGTCCATCGCCCAGCGGCCGAGCTGGAGGATCAGCCCGCTCTCCTCGGCGACGGGGATGAATTCGGTCGGGCTGATCTCGCCGCGGTCCTCATGGGTCCAGCGCGCCAGCGCCTCGAACCCCGTGACCTCGCCCGATTTGAGATTGATCAGCGGCTGGTAGAACAGCTTCAACTGGTCCTTGTCGAGTGCGCGGCGAAGCTCGGTCTCGATCGAAAAACGGCGCCGCGCTTCGGTCGCCTGCTTCGGTTCGTAAACCTGCGGACAGCCGGCGAGCTTGGCCTGTTTGACCGCGAATTGCGCGCTACGGAATAGCTCCTCGGGGTCCTGACCGGCGGTCATCAAGGCGACACCGATCGCGCATTCGACCTTGATCTCCAGCTCGGACATTTTGAACGGCGCCGTCATCACGTCCTGGATCCGCGCCGCGGCCTTCAAGGCATCGGCCACGCCGCGGCGCAGCGACACCAAAATGCCGAATTCATTGCCGCCGGTGCGCGCCAGCACATCGCCGCCACGCAGCGCCGAAATCAGCCGCCGGGCAAAGGTGATCAGCAATTCGTCGCCGGCGAGGCTGCCCATGCTCTCGTTGATCCGCGAAAACCGCAACACGTCGACCACCAGCACGGCTTGTTCGAGGTCGCGGGCGGCGTTTTCGCCGGCCTGCTCGACCGTCTCGGTGAACGACAAGCGGTTGGGCAGGCCGGTCAGGCTGTCGCGCAGCATTTCGGCGCGCAGATTATTCTCGGCGCGCACTTCGACGGTGCGGTCGACAACGCACAGCAGACAGCGTTTCTGTCCCTCTTTGTCCGCCAGCGGCGATAGCTTGAGCTTCAGGAAACGCTTGGCGACTCCTTCGCCCTCGGCGAATTCGGTCTCGTCCGCCGCGCTGCCCGCGCTGGCCAGATATTCGTGCGTGAATTGCCCGCCGGGTCCCGCGGCATATTGTTTGAACGTCTCCACGAAGGTCTCGGGAGTGCCTTCGCAGCCGGCCATCTCGATGAACTTGGCGTTGGTCGCTTCGACCCACAGCTTGCCGTCCTTGAGCGTGAAGATCGCGGCCGAAATCGGCAGTGCAAAAAGCAGACTCGAATCGTCCGCGGCCACGAAGGGCGGAGATGCACATGAATTTTCCGCGCGCCGTTGCCCCATGACAATCGGCAGACGGTTGGTTGCGGCCTGCATGTCCGCGCCTATGCGCGTGGAGGGGTTAATTCGGAGTATCTTTCGGCGCGGTCGCCGTGACCTTAACCAACTCTGTGAACTCCGCTTCAGTCGAAGCGGTTGTTCCGCGGGAAGCCGATTGGCGGCATCCGCCCGGCGGCGCCGCGCGCCGCGCGCCACGGGGTCAGATCGGCTTCGGTGCGAACGCGCTTGCTCTCGCCGCCCAGCGCCCAGCTCAGCCCGTCGGCGAGCCGCAATGGCAGCGCATCGCTCAAGCCGCCGTCGCGATAGCGTTGCAGCGCGACGCCCTGGCCGCGGCCGAGCTCGGGCAGCTCGGCAAGCGAAAACACCAGCAATTTGCGGTTTTCGCCGATCACCGCGACGCCGTCGGCGCCTTCGGGCACAGCGCGCACCACCGCGACGCTCGCGCGCTCACGCAGATTGACCAATTGCTTGCCCTTGCGGGTCTCGGCCAGCGTCGCTTCGCCGCTGGTCACGAAACCGCGTCCGTCGCTCGACGCGACGAGCAATTTCATGCCTCCGCGAACCGCGAGCAGCTGGACGATCTCCACTTCCGCATCGAGATCGACGAACAGCCGCACTGGCTCGCCGAACCCGCGCGCGCTCGGCAATTTGTCGCCGGCGAGCGTGTACACCCGGCCGTTCGACGCGAACAGCGCGAGCCGGTCGGTGGTCTGCGCGTGGAAATGAATGAACGCGCCGTCACCCTCGCGCCATTTCAACTCGGCCACCTGATCGAGCGCGAGATGACCCTTCATCGCGCGGATCCACCCGCGCTGCGACAATATGACGGTAATCGGCTCCTTCTCGATCATCGCCGACCAGTCGATTTCGCGCGCAACGCTCGCTTCCTCGATCCGCGTCCGCCGCGCGTCGCCGAATTTGTCCTTCACCGCCGCCAGATCGCGCTTGAGCCGGGTGCGTTGCCGCGCCGGGCTCTCGATCAGTTTGACCAGCTCCTCGCGTTCCTTGACCAGGGCATCGCGCTCGCGCCCGATCTCCAGCTCCTCGAGCTTGCGCAAGCGCCGCAGGCGCAAGTTGAGGATCGCTTCGGCCTGGGTGTCGGTCAGCGTGAACTCGGCAATCAGGATCGGCTTGGGCTCATCCTGCTCGCGGATGATGGCGATCACCCGGTCGAGATTGAGGAACGCGATCAGATAGCCTTCGAGCAGCTCCAATCGCTCGTCGATCTTGCCGACGCGCGTCCGCGAGCGGTTGAGCAGCACCTCGATCTGGAACGCGAGCCACGCGGTCAGCGCCTGCTTCAAGCTCATCACGCCGGGCGTGCGCGTCGCGTCGAGCACGTTGAGATTGAGCGGAAAGCGCACTTCGAGATCGGTCAGCCGGTACAGGCTCTCAAGCAGCAGATCGGGATCGACCGTCCGCGCGCGCGGCTCGAGCACCAGCCGCACCTGCTCGTCGCTCTCGTCGCGGACATCGCCGAGGATCGGCAATTTCTTGTCCGATATCAGCGCCGCGATCTGCTCGATCAGCCGCGCCTTCTGCACGCCATAGGGCATTTCCGACACCAGCAGGTGCCAGCTCCCGCCTTTCTCGCGCTCGACGCTGACCGACGCGCGCAGGCGAAAGCTGCCGCGCCCGGTGGCATAGGCCAAAGCGATCGCTTCGCGCCCGTCGACCAGCACCCCGCCGGTGGGGAAATCGGGGCCCGTGACAAAGTCCATCAAGGCGCTGTCTGCGGCCTTGGGATCGTCGATCAGATGCGCCGCGGCGTCGATCAGCTCGGTCACATTGTGCGGCGGGATGCTCGTCGCCATCCCCACCGCGATCCCGCTCGCGCCATTGGCGAGCAGATTGGGGAACAGCCCGGGGAACACCTCGGGCTCTTCCTCTTCGCCATTATAGGTCGGCTTATACTCGACCGTGCCCTCGTCGAGCCCGGCCATGAGCTGCGCCGCGATCGCCGTCAGCCGCGCCTCGGTGTAGCGATAAGCGGCGGCATTATCGCCGTCGATATTGCCGAAATTGCCCTGCCCGTCGACGAGCGGATAACGGAGTGCGAAATCCTGCGCGAGGCGGACCATCGCGTCATAGACCGACTGGTCGCCGTGCGGATGGTATTTGCCGATGACGTCGCCCACGACCCGCGCGGATTTCTTGTACGACCCCGTCGGATCAAGCCGCAGCAAGCGCATCCCCCACAGGATCCGCCGATGCACCGGCTTCAACCCATCGCGCACATCGGGCAGCGAGCGTGCGGTGATCGTCGAGAGGGCATAGACCAGGTAGCGTTCGCTGAGCGCGGCTTCGAACGGGGTCTCGATCTCGGATTCGGCGGTTTGCATGGGAGGGGGGTAGCGGGTCACGGAAATCGCATCCACACCTTCTGTTCGTCCCGAGCAGGGATCGAGCGACGCCGAGAGCCAGTGTCGAGGGAAAGCACCCCGGGCGGTCACCAGCGTTAAGCAGCGTCCGCTTTTCTAACGCAAGACCGCCTCGCAAACTAACTCGTCGCTACCATGGCAGAAAAGCTACCGTGCTTATTTGAGGCGCCCGAAGCCGTCAGCATCGCATCTAATTTCCCTTTCACTTCTCCCAAAAAACCATCCTCATTACTCAACTTTCGATAGAAGGTTTCAGGTTCGACGACCGCTGTCATCAGCGGCAGAATAGAGTCCACCACCGGACTCCAACGAGCAGAGAGTCCTGAG
>JBDSTQ010000232.1:0-5750 GCA_039928195.1 Sphingomicrobium sp. | reverse complement strand
TGCCGAAGGGACTGAGGGTCCAGAGTGACGCCGGTGCGAGCTATGTGGCGAACAGGACATCAAGCGCATTCGCCGACGGCGCCGCAGTTAGCGATTGTGGAATCTTTCCGGGCCAACGGCGTTGCGGCAAGGAGGAAGCCAGAAAATTTGGCTATGGCGGTGGGAGAGATCCGATCACTTTCGTGTCGACTTTGATTACGAAAATTTCCGACCGCTGACCGTCAGCGTCGGGTCTAGCTCCGCTTGGCCGCCGGCACCGTGATCCTGACCGTCTCGCCGTTGCGCCCGGGGAAGCCGGTGAACATTGCCTGGATCAAATTGGGCACCAGCGCGTCGAGCGCGTCAGTTTGACTGCGCGCCTTGGCGTGACCCTCGAACAATGGTGCATTGTTGGCGCGGGTCACGATGTCCATATCGAGATAGCTTTTATAGACGGTATATTCGCGCGGATAATTGCCGAAGCTGCCATAGCGGTCATAGCCATAACCCGACGAGCCATACCAGAACGGATCGTCCCAGCCGTAATAATAAGGCGAACCGCCCCAACGCGAATAATAAGGCCGGCCGTAGAAGATGCCGTAGCTCGGGTCGTACCAGGGATCGCGGTTGGCCCAGCCATACGGGCCGAAGCGCGGGCCGAAGCGACCGCCGCGCCCACCGTAGAACGGATCGCCGGCATATTCGGTCTTGCCTTCGTCGACCCCATAATCGAGCCGCACGAGCATGTCGGCGAGCTGCGGTGCGCCCGCCGGATGGAAGCCCTGCGCCGCGAGCTGCTGAGAGATCATCGTCGCATAGCGATAGAATTGCGGGGTCGGCGCGCCCTGCGATGGGATGACGTAAAAGCTCTGGCCGGCGGGGATCGCCGCCGCCTGATAGCGCGAAACCTGCGTGTTGAGCCCGCTCGCGCAGGCGGTGAGACTTATCGCAGCGACGCTGAGCGCCGCGGCGGCGGCAAATTTCCGGATACGCATGACACACACCTCGACGACAAAAGCCTGGCTGGACGTGCCGTCATAGCACGAACGCCCGTGAACCGTCGATGAAGCGTTCGCCTAACGCGTCAGCCCGACCGCGCGATACGCGTCGGCGAGGGTCGGCGCGGCCATTTCGCCGGCGCGCGCCGAGCCAGCGGCGAGCAAGCGGTCGAGCTCGGCCGGGTCGCTGCGGAACTGTTCGAGCCGCGTGCGCAGCGGCGCGAGCAAGGCAACCAAAGCATCGGCCAGCGCGGGCTTGAAGCTGCCGAACCCCTGGCCGGCAAAGCGCGCGAGCACTTGCTCGACGCTGTCGCCGGTGACCGCACCGTAAATGCCCACCAGATTTTTCGCTTCGGGCCGCGCGTCGAGTCCGGCGGGATCGTCGGGCAGCGGTTCTGGGTCGGTCTTCGCCTTGCGGATTTTCTGCGCGATCAGATCGTCGCTGTCGGTGAGCAGAATGCGGCTCGCCTCCGACGGGTCGGATTTGGACATCTTCGCATTGCCGTCGCGCAAGGACATCACCCGCGCCGCCGCGCCGCCGTCAATATAGGGTTCGGGGGGAACGAACAGATCGACGTCGAAGTCGGCGTTGAATTTGAGCGCGATGTCGCGGGTCAACTCGATATGCTGTTTCTGGTCCTCGCCAACGGGCACATGGGTCGCTTTGTAGATCAGGATGTCGGCCGCCTGGAGCACCGGATAAGTGAACAGGCCGATGCTCGAGCCTTCCTTGTTCTTGCCCGATTTTTCTTTGAACTGGGTCATGCGGTTGAGCCAGCCCATGCGCGCGGTGCCCTGCAGCACCCAGGCGAGCTGGGCGTGCGCCGGGACCGCACTTTGCGCGAACACGGTAGAGCGCGCCGGATCGATCCCGCTGGCGAACAGCGCCGCCGCCATTTCGCGCACGCTGGCGCGCAGCTGCGCGGGGTCGACGTCAACCGTCAGCGCGTGAAGGTCGGCGAGGAAGAACAGGCACTCGGCCTCATCCTGCATCCGCACCCAGCGGAGGATCGCGCCGAGCAGATTGCCGAGGTGCAGGTCGCCGGTCGGCTGGATGCCCGAAACGACTCGCATCGCGCGGGGCGGGGCGTCAGACGGCATCGCTGCCCGGCCTTTTCTTGCGCCGCATCAGGGTTGCGAGCGCGGCGCGGTCCATCCCGCCCAGCAGCCAGGCGAGCGGGAAATAGACCGCCATCCCGCCGCCGACCAAAGCGAGCACGCCGACCATGCGGTGGCCGACCGAACCGGCAAACCAGCTCGCCAGAAGCATCTTCACCGCGAACAGGAAGGCGACCATCGCCGCGCCGGCGATCAGCTGCCGGACGATCCGCGAGCTGAGCCATGGCTCAATGCGGAAATGACCGCGACGGTGAAGGATCACATAGAGAATCACGCAATTTAGCCACGAGCAGATTGCGATCGCGGCGGCGAGTCCGGCGATCCCGAACTGCGGGATCAACGCGAAATTGAGCGCGACATTGGCGAACAACACGACGCCCGCGGTCTTGACCGGAGTCGCGGTGTCCTGGCGCGAGTAGAAGCCGGGGGTCAGCACCTTGACCAGCACATAGGCCGGCAGACCGAGGACGATGATGCTCAGCGTCAGCGCGGTGGCCGACGCATCGGCGGCGCTGAACTCGCCGCCCTGGAACAACGCCGAGACCAGTGGCCCGGCACTGACCGCCAGCGCCAGCGCCGCGGGCAGGCACAACAGCATCGCCAGCTCGGCCGCCTCGCCCTGGACCCGCGCCGCGAGCGCGGTTTCGCCCGCGCCGACGTGGCGGCTGACCTGGGGCAATATGGCGGTGCCGAGCGCCGCGCCGATCACGCCGAGCGGGAGCTGGTTCAAGCGATCGGCATAGTTGAAATAACTCATCGAGCCTTCGCCGATGCGGGTCAGGAAGAAAGTGTCGATGAACGCGCTAATTTGATAAACGCCCGCGCCCAATGTCGCGGGAATGACGACGCGGACAAACTGCCGGACACCGGGCGTCATGCGCGGGCGGCGCAGCTTGAGCACCACCCCGGCACGCGCGCAGGCAGCGATCAGCAGAGCCATTTGAATGACGCCGCCGATGGTCACTGCGACCGCCAGCGCGGTGGCGGTAATCGCGCCGCCGTCGCGCACGAAAATCAGCGCGACCAGCATCGACAGATTGAGCAGTGCTGGGGCGAACGCGGCGGCGGTAAATTTGGTCAGCGAATTGAGGATGCCCGAGAATAGCGAGACGAGGCTGATCAGCACGAGATAAGGAAAAGTGATCCGCGTGAGGAAGGTCGCGAGCGCCAGTTGTTCGCCCTGATAGCCCGAGATCAGCGCGACGAAGAGCGGCATGATGATCTCGAACAGCAGAGTGAACAGCAGGAGGGTAGGGACGAACACCCCGAGCACTTCCTCGCTAAACTTTTTGGCATCGATTTCGCCGCCGGGACCGTGCAGCCGCTGGCTGAACAAGGGCACGAAGCCGGCCGAAAAGGCGCCTTCGCCGAACAAGCGGCGGAACGTGTTGGGCAAGCGGAAGGCGACGAAGAAAGCGTCGGCCTGCCAGGTCGCACCCATCACCCGCGACATCAGCATCTCACGCGCGAAACCGAGCACCCGGCTGACCAGCGTCAGGCCGCCGATCGTCCCCGTCGCTTTAACGAGGTTCATGCGCGATCCGCCTGCTGCCCGGCGAAGGTCAGGCTTCGGTCGGAACGTCGGAAGAGGCCGGGGCATCGCCGCCCGTCGCGCCGCCCGTCGCGCCGCCTTCGCCGCCCGATTCGCCGGCGGGCTGGCCCTGCGCCGCCTCGAGCTGCGCCATATAAGCGGCGGCAAAGTCGATCGGATCGAGCAGCAGCGGCGGGAAGCCGGCGTTGCTCACCGCTTCGGCGACGATCTGCCGCGCGAACGGGAAGATCAGCCGCGGGGCTTCGATGAGGAGGAACGGCGGAAGCGCTTCCTCGGGCACGTTGCGCAGGCCGTACAGCCCGCCGTAGCTTAGGTCGACGACGAAATGGACGCCGTTTTCCGATCTTGCGGAGACCTGAATCTTGAGCACGATTTCGTGGACATCGTCGGCAATCTTGTCGACGTTGATGTTGAACTCGACCTCGACCGCGGGCTGGACCTGCCACTGAAAAACTTGCGGTGCACTCGGATTTTCGACCGACAAATCCTTGATATATTGGGCGAGGATTGAGACCTGCGGGTCGTTGCCAAGCTCCGCCGAGCCATTGCCCGGGTTGGTCGATACCTGCTCCGCCATGAAAATGTCCGTCCTTGAATATTGTGGTTCTGAGGATGCCGCGGGGGTAGGGCGCGGCGATGGCGCTGGCGACTAGCAGCCACGGAAATGGGGCGCAATGCCGCCCACGCGCGTTGAGCGGGTTGGAATATTCATCGCCGGCGCATTATGTTGACCGCCGAGTTCACAGCAGGACACCGCCTTGACCGTCATCGTCATCCTTGCCCTCGTCGCCTTGTTCGTCGGGCTCCGCCTGTACAGTGTGCTTGGCGAGCGCACCGGCCATGAGCAGCAACCGATCCTTCGCCCGGCCGATGCCGAAGCGCGGATCGAGCCGCGCGTCGATCATCCCACCGCGACCCCGCAAACGGCCGCCGACGCGGGTGACATGGCGTTTCTGCCGACCGCCGGACCGGGCGTGCGCGCGATCCTCGCCGCCGATCCCTCGTTCGACGTCGCCCGCTTCCTCGATGGCGCGAAGGCCGCGTATCGGCTGATCCTCGAATCCTTCTGGAAGGGCGATCTCGAGGCATTGCGAAGCCATGTCGACGCGCATGTCTTCGACACCTTTGCGGCTGCCGCCGAGCAGCGCACCAAGGACGGGCTCAAGCTCGACAACCGACTGGTCGCGATTGAGCAGGCAGTGATCTCCGAAGCGGCGGTCGAGCGCGGAGTGGCGCAAATCAGCGTCCGCTTCGAAGCCGACATCGCCGCAATCACGCGCAACGCTGCCAATGAAGTCGTCGCGGGTTCGCTCAGCGACGCGGTCCAGACGCGCGACGTGTGGACGTTCCGCCGCGATGCCGCGTCGAGCGATCCCAATTGGCAGCTGATCGAAACCGACGAGGACGAGTGAGCTTGCGTCAGCGCGCCGCGGCGCTCGTCTCGTTCCTGATCCTTGCCGGATGCGTCAGCCAACCCGCACCGCAGCCCTTGCCGTCGGCGCCGCCGCCGGTCGTGCCAGTGGCTCCAGCTCCCCTGGCCCCGCTGCCGCAACCGCCGATCATCCCGCCCGGACCCGACGCCCGCGCGACGGGCGTGTTCATCGAAGCGCCCAAAATCATCGGCCAGGCCGAAGCCGTGCGCGCGCTCGGCGCGTTCCGTGCGAGCTGCGCGCCGCTGGTCCGGCGCGCCGACCCCTCACGCCTCGTCCGGCCTGACGACTGGCGCGGCGTGTGCGCCGAAGCCGCAACCTTGGCCGACGGCTTCGCTCCGGGCTTTTTCTATCACCGTTTCGACTGGGTTCGGGTCGGCGACGGCCGTGCCTTTGCCACCGGCTATTACGAACCCGAGATCGAAGGCTCGCGCACGCCCATGCCAGGCTATATCCCGGTCCACGGTCTGCCTTCCGACCTCGTCCGCTGCACCCGTCCCGATGGAAAGACGGCACGTGGCAGGGTCGACGCGGCGGGAGTTTGCGGGCCGTATTTCACCCGCAGCGAGATCGAGCAGGGGGTGTTGGCCGGCAAGGGGCTCGAAATCGCTTATGCCGCCGATCCGATCGAGTTGTTCTTTCTCCAGATCCAGGGATCGGGGCGGCTGCTCC
>JBDSTQ010000231.1:0-7692 GCA_039928195.1 Sphingomicrobium sp. | reverse complement strand
CGAATTTTCCTAGCCCCGCCCGATCAGCTTTTGCGCCATTGCGTCGGCGACCGCGGCAGGATCGCGGCCGGTGGCGGCGCTTTCCGCCCAGATCGTCTCGAGCCGATCGGGGATTGCCTCGATCCGCCGGCGAACCAGCGATGCATCGCCGTCGTCGAGATATTCGGTCGAGACGTTGATGATGCCCCCGGCGTTGATGACATAATCGGGGGCATAAAGGATGCCCCGCGCGGCGAGCAACTGGCCATCGCCGCGCGTCGCGAGCTGGTTGTTGGCGCCGCCCGCGACGATCGGGACGTTGAGCGCGGCGATGCTGGCTTCGGTCAGGATCGCGCCCAATGCACAGGGGCTGAGCACATCGGCTTCGAGCGCAAGGATGTCGTCAGGCGACACAATCATCGCCCCGGTTTCGTCGGCGAGGCGCTGAACCCGCTCATTGTCGACGTCGGCGATCGACAGGCTGGCGCCTTCGGCCGCCGCATGTCGCGCGACCCCGCCGGCGACGCTGCCCGCGCCTTGCAGCGCGATGTGGAGACCCGTGAGGCTATCCTTGCCGAGCGCGCGCTTGACCGCCGCCTTGATGCCGAGGAACACGCCGAGCGAGGTGTGCGGACCGGGATCGCCGCCGACGTCGCCGCCTTCCGCCGGAAGTCCGGCAACGAACTTGGTTTGCCTCCGGATAGCGATCATGTCGGCAACCGACATGCCGACATCTTCGGCGGTGACGTAATTGCCGCCGAGGCGATCGACCGCGCGCCCGAAGGCGGCGAGCAGCTCGGGCGACTTGGCGCGGTCGGAGCCGGCCAGGATGACGGCCTTGCCGCCGCCCAGCGGCAGGCCCGCCATCGCGTTTTTATAGCTCATTCCGCGCGACAGGCGCAACGCATCGGTCAGCGCATCGGCGTCTTCGGCATAGTGCCAGAAGCGTGCCCCGCCTGCTGCCGGTCCGAGATGGGTCGAGTGGACCGCGATGATCGCTTTAAGACCGCAGGCGCCGTTGGTGACGAACTGGACGTCCTCATGATCGTCGAAGTCGGGCAAGCTCCAGGGCGTCGTCATAACTCGCGCTGATCCATCTGTTTTGAAAAGACAATGGGGCGATCGACGGGGCTTGAACCCGCGACCCTCGGTACCACAAACCGATGCTCTAACCAGCTGAGCTACGATCGCCATAGAAAACGCCCTTGGCGGAGTTTCCTCGGGCGCTGGCGCCACTTAGGATTGGAGCGGAGCGAACGCAAGCGAAGGGAAGCCCCAGTGAATCCGACGATCGAGAAGTTTGGCTATCCCGCGACGCTGGTGCGTGAGTTCGAGCATTGGGTGGTGTTGCTACGACCGGCGCAGGTCACTTTGGGGTCGCTCGTGCTCGCCGCCAAAAGCGATGCGACCGCCTTCGCAGAGCTTTCGGCGGAAGCTTTTGCCGAGCTCCACGTAGCGGTCGGGGTGCTGGAGCGCGGGCTGACCGCATTTCGACCGTTCGAGCGAATCAATTATCTGATGCTCATGATGGTCGATCGCCAAGTCCATTTCCATGTCATCCCGCGCTACTCGGAAACGCAGCAGTGGCACGCCGTCGATTTCCCTGACGCAGGCTGGCCGGGACCGCCGCAATTGGCCAACGCGATCGCTTTGACCGAACTCCAGATTGCCGACCTGGTGACCGCGCTCTCGCCTCTAAACGACTAATCTATTTTGCTAAAATTGCTTGCATCGCATCCCGCCGAAGCGCATTTTCCCGGGCGGGAGACCTACACATGATGAGTCGGCGCGCCAAAGTGGCATGGCGTGGCGTGGCGCTGCGCGAAACACTCGTGTCCAGCGGCCTTTCCGCACATCTCGCGGACATCCTCGACGCCATGCCGCACAAGCTGGTTCAGGTCGAACCGCGGCGCCCGTTTCGCGAGCCGGGCGCTAAGCGCGACGAAGTGATGTTCGTGCGTACCGGCATCCTGTCCAAATTTAAGAGCGATTCGTCGGGCCGGCGGCAGATCGTCGCGCTGCGCTTTGCCGGCGAGGGCATTTTGCCGCGCCACGGGGCCGCCGAATATGGCATTCAGGCGATCGTCCGCAGCGAGGTGATGGTCGGCCGTTCCGAAGACTTCGACCTGATCGTCGAGACGCACCCAGAATTGCAGCGCTTTTTCTGGCGCCTGATCCAGCGCAACGAAGCGATCGGATACGAATGGCTGGTGAATTGCGGCCGCCGCGATTCGACTGCCCGGGTCGCGCACCTGTTGTGTGAAACCGCGGTGCGGATGAATGTCGACAATGACAGCCGGATGCTCAATCCATTCACCCAGCAGCAGATCGCGGAAATTACCGGCCAGACCTCGGTCAACGTCAACCGCGTATTCGCCGATCTCGAGCGTCAGGGTCTCATCCGGCGCAAGGGCCGCGAGATCGAATTCACCGACTGGACCGAAATCCGCCGCGTCGGCAGCTTCCAGGCCAGCTATCTGTCGTGACGGCTGAATCTGCCTCGAGCGATGGTGGGCGCGGCAAGGATTGAACTTGCGACCCCTGCGGTGTGAACACAGTGCTCTACCACTGAGCTACGCGCCCTCAACCCGAGGAGCGGCGGCATATAATGCGGCGAACGGCGCTGTCCAGCGTCGTCCGCGCCCGGCTTATTGAACCGCGTCCTTGAGCACCTTGCCGGGGCGAAACTTGGGCTGCGATGTCGCCTTGATCTGCATCGGCTCGCCGGTGCGCGGATTGCGCCCGGTCGACGCCTTACGCCGGGTGACGGAAAAATTGCCGAAGCCGACCAGACGCACTTCATCGCCGCGCTTGAGCGTTGAGGTGATCACTTCGAGCATCGTCTCGACCGCTCGCATCGCATCGCTCCGGCTCAATCCCGCACGGTCGGCGACATTGCCAATCAGTTCCTGCTTATTCATCGACCCCGGGCTCCCCTCGCGCCGCCGAGACTCGTGCCGGCGCAGACTGCGCCTTTAAGGCAAGGTTGGCGCCCCAAGTCAAAGCCTAGTGGCGGATTGCCGGCCCATTATCGCCGGTTGCCACCGGCGGCACCGGCGCTTCGACCGCATGTTCGTCGGCATCGGTCCACTCAATTGCACTGACCGGCTGCGCAAGCGCATGCGCGAGCACTTCGTCGACATGGCTCACGGGAATGATCGCCAGGCCGTCGCGCACTGTCGCCGGAAGCTCGGCGAGATCCTTTTCATTCTCCGCCGGAATAAGCACGGTGGTGATCCCCCCGCGCAGTGCAGCGAGGAGTTTCTCCTTCAGTCCGCCGATCGGCAGCACGCGCCCGCGCAGCGTCACCTCCCCGGTCATCGCGACGTCGCGGCGCACCGCTATTCCGGTCAGAGTCGAGATCATCGCGGTGACCATTCCAACGCCCGCCGACGGGCCGTCCTTGGGGACCGCGCCCTCGGGCAAATGGATGTGAATGTCCTTGCGCGCGAAGATCGACGGCTTGACGCCATAGGCCGGGGCCCGCGCCTTGACGAAGCTCATCGCCGCCTGGATCGATTCCTGCATCACCTCGCCGAGCTTGCCGGTGGTTTTGACCAGCCCCTTGCCGGGGACGGTGACCGCCTCGATCGTCAGCAATTCGCCGCCGACTTCGGTCCACGCGAGGCCGGTGACCGCACCGATCTGATCCTCTTCCTCGCCCATGCCGTAGCGGAAGCGGCGAACGCCGAGGAAATCGCCGAGATTGTCCTCGCTTACGACAACGCCGTCATATTTGGCTTCGAGGATCTGGCGCAGCGCCTTGCGCGCGACCTTGGCGAGCTCGCGCTCGAGCGTCCGCACGCCCGCCTCGCGGGTGTAATAGCGCAGGATCGCGCGCAGGCTCTCGTCGCTAAACTCGAGTTCGCCGGGTTTCAGGCCATGCGCGTCGAGCTGCTTGGGGATGAGATGGCGACGGGCGATCTCGACCTTTTCGTCCTCGGTATAGCCTTCGAGACGAATGATCTCCATCCGGTCCAGCAGCGGCTGCGGCATGTCGAGCGAGTTCGCGGTGGTCACGAACATGACGTCCGACAGATCGTAATCGAGCTCGAGATAATGGTCCTGGAAACGGCTGTTCTGCTCTGGGTCGAGCACTTCGAGCAGCGCCGACGACGGATCGCCGCGGAAATCCTGGCCGAGCTTGTCGATCTCGTCGAGCAGGAACAACGGGTTCGACGTCCCCGCTTTCTTGAGATTGGAAATGATCTTGCCCGGAAGGCTGCCGATATAGGTGCGGCGGTGACCGCGGATTTCGGCTTCGTCGCGTACGCCGCCCAATGACTGGCGCGCGAATTCGCGTCCCGTCGCGCGGGCGATCGAGCGCCCGAGCGAGGTCTTGCCGACGCCCGGCGGGCCGACGAGGCACAAAATTGGCCCCTTCAATTTGTTGGTGCGCGTCTGGACCGCGAGATATTCCACGATCCGTTCCTTGACCTTTTCCAGCCCGTAATGGTCCTCGTCGAGGACGCGCTGGGCTTCGGCGATGTCTTTCTTGAGCTTCGACTTCTTGCCCCACGGCAGGCCGAGCAGAACATCGAGGTAATTGCGCGCAACGGTCGCCTCGGCGGACATCGGCGCCATCGCCTTCAACTTCTTGAACTCGGCATTGGCGCGGACGCTGGCTTCCTTCGACAGCTTGGTCTTGCGGATCTTGTCGGCCAGCTCCTGGAGCTCGTCGCCGCCTTCCTCGCTCTCGTTGCCGAGCTCGCGCTGAATAGCCTTCAATTGCTCGTTGAGATAATATTCGCGCTGGGTCTTCTCCATCTGGCGCTTGACCCGGCTGCGGATTTTCTTCTCGACCTGAAGCACGCCGAGCTCGCCCTCCATGAAGGCGAACACCATTTCGAGCCGGCGCGCGGGGTTCAGCTCGCCGAGCAACGCCTGCTTCTCCGCGACCTTGATCGACAGACTCGAGGCAACCGCGTCGGCGAGGATCGAGGGATCGTCGATCTCCGCCAGCTGAATCCCGGTTTCGGCCGGAAGCCGCTTGTTGAGCTTGGCGTAATTGTCGAACTGATCGACCACCGAGCGCACCAACGCCTGGGCTTCGGGGCCCTCGGCGGTTTCTTCCTCGACGTCTTCGACTTCGGCGACGGTGAAGCCGTCCTCGGTGCGCAGATCGACGAGCCGCGCCCGCTTCACGCCTTCGACCAGCACACGCACGGTGCCGTCGGGGAGCTTGAGCAGCTGCATCGCGGTGGCGATCACGCCTAGGTCATAGAGCTGGTCGCGGTCGGGATCGTCCTCGCCCGGATCGAGCTGGGCGACGAGAAACAGTTCCTTGTCGGCGGCCATCGCCGATTCGAGCGCGGCAACCGATTTCTCGCGCCCGACGAACAACGGCACGATGCGATGGGGAAACACGACAATGTCGCGCAGCGGCAAGACGGGAAGGATACGGGTCATGAGCGAGTATATGGGCGGGCACCCGGCGGGGCGCAACAAATCAGGGGGACAATCGCCTCCGCTCGCTCGCTCGCCGCACGATCGGGGTCGATCACCGGCAATACGAATAGGTGTGAATAAGTCACCGATGTGAACGAAGGATTCTGTAATCATTCAGTTTCGGTCACTATCTAGGGCATTGTGACCATTCGCCATTCCTTGCTCGCGCTCAGCGCGCTGACGCTCCCCGCCGCCGCCGTCGCGCAATATGCGCCGTGGCCGCCTCCTCCCCCCATTGCTGCGCCGCAAATGCAGCAGCCGGTGCCCCAGCGCGTGCCGGTGGTGCAGGAGCCATGGATGTCGCAGCCACCTGGCCCTGCCGCGGTCCAGCAGCGGGTACCCGCCGTAGCCGCCACGCGCGGTGCCGCGCTCGAGCCAATCGACCTGCCGCCGGCGATCGAGCAGGGCGTCGACATGATCTATATCGACCAGGAACTGGTGCCCCAGTCCGCGCAGCAAAATCGCGGCCTGTTTCATGACATCAATTTCTCCGAATGGAGCGGCGCGCCGGTCGACATGTTCGTCGCGGTCAATCCGATCTACACCGAGTTGCGCCGCGGACTGGTGCGGTATCGCCAGCGCTGGGGCGATTTGCCGCGGGTTGGGATTCCTGCCGGAGGAACGCTCAAGCCGGCCTCAACCGGGACCCGGGTTGCGGCGCTGCGCGAGCGACTTGGCCTCAATCCCTCAGGGACTTACGACGCGGCGCTGGCAAGCGCTGTTAAGAACTTCCAGGCGGTTCATGGGCTCAAGGACGACGGCATCGCCGGCGCCGGGACGGTCATCGCGCTCAACCGCGGACCCGAATATTATGAGAAACTAATCATCATCAACATGGAGCGCGCCAAGCGCCTCCCCGCGCCGCAGGAACAGCGCAAATACGCGGTCGTCGACGCCGGCAATGCCCGGCTGTCGCTATGGGAAAACGGCCGCATGGTCGACAGCATGAAGGTCGTTGTCGGCAAGTCGGAAACGGCGACGCCGATGATGGCCGCCTACATCAAATATGCGAGCGTGAACCCGTATTGGAACGTCCCGCCCGAACTCGCCAAGAGCCTTATCGCGCCGCGAGTCGCCGCGCAGGGCACGAGCTATCTGACCGAACGCGAATATGAGGTGCTGACCAGCTACAGCCCCGACGCCCAGCGCATCGACCCCAACACCGTCGACTGGTCGGCGGTCGCCAACGGCACGAAGGAAGTGCGCCTCCGCCGGCTGCCCAGCCCGGCCAATTCGATGGGCATGATGAAGTTCATGCTGCCCAATTACTTCGGCATCTATCTCCATGATTCGCCGGAGAAAGCGCATTTCACCAAAAATGAGCTGTGGATCAGCAACGGTTGCGTGCGCGTCGAGGATTACAAGCGCTTCGCCAACTGGCTGTTCGGCGGCTACGTGCCCAAGGGCGGCAATCCCAAGGTCGAGGAAGAGGTCAATCTGCCCGCGCCAGTGCCGGTGTACATGACCTATCTGACGGTTCAGCCGACCGCCACCGGGGTGCAATTCTTCCCCGACGCCTACGGCCGCGACGCACATATCCTCGAACGGTTTGGCCCGCAGCTGATGGCCGCGGTGCGCAGCTAGATCGGTTCGGCGCGGCCTTCAGGCCGCGTCGCCGCCGGCTTCCTTGTCCTTGGCGGCATAGACCCGCACCGGCTCCTTGCGGCCTTCGACCACATCCTTGTCGACATGCACCTCATCGACCCCGTCCATCCCCGGCAGGTCGAACATCGTGTCGAGCAAGATGCCTTCGAGGATCGAGCGCAGGCCGCGCGCGCCGGTCTTGCGCTCGATCGCCCTTTTGGCGACCGCGTTCAACGCATCGTCAGTGAACGCTAGCTCGACGTCTTCCATGTCGAACAGCTTGGCATATTGTTTGACCAAAGCGTTTTTGGGCTCGATCAGGATCTTGACCAGCGCTTCTTCGTCGAGGTCCATCAGCGTCGCGATTACCGGCAGGCGGCCGATGAACTCGGGAATCAGGCCGAACTTGAGCAGATCCTCGGGCTCGCAATGGCGCAGCGTCTCGCCGGTCTTGCGCTCGTCGGGCGCGGCGACATGCGCGCCGAAGCCGATCGACTTGCCCTGCAGTCGGTCGGCGATGATCTTTTCGAGGCCAGCGAAGGCGCCGCCGCAAATGAACAGGATATTGGTCGTGTCGACCTGGAGGAATTCCTGCTGAGGATGCTTGCGCCCGCCCTGCGGCGGAACGCTTGCGGTGGTCCCTTCCATCAGCTTGAGCAGCGCCTGCTGGACGCCCTCACC
>JBDSTQ010000230.1:0-7005 GCA_039928195.1 Sphingomicrobium sp. | reverse complement strand
GGCCCGCGACGCGCGCCGATCGATTTTTCGGGGTCATGGTCGGTGCGGCTCGGCCACGGCGGCTTTCACGCCAATCACGTCCACCCGGCGGGCTGGATCAGCTCTGCCTTATACGTCGCGCTGCCGCACGATCTGGGCCGGGAGGAGGCAGGGTATCTGACCCTCGGCGACCCGCGCGCGCCCGAATTCGAGGTCGAAATGCCGCCGATCCGGACCGTCGAGCCGAGGCCCGGGCGGCTGGTGCTGTTCCCGTCCTACACCTTCCACGGCACGCGGCCGTTTGGCGAGGGCGAGCGCCTGACCGTCGCCTTCGACGTTGCCCGAGTGAACTGATCAGTCGCGGTCGTCGAGCACGGCACGCACGCGTTGGAAATGCCGCGCGTAGTTGCGCCAGCGGCCCGACGAGCGGGCATGGAGCGGCTGGCGCACCTGCCATACGCTCGCGGTTTTGACCGGGTCGCGATTGCGATGGAAGTCGAGCAGCCCCTCCTCCCACGGCAATCCGAGGGCGTCGAGCAGCGGCTTGAGGACGCAGTCGGGATCGCGAACCAGTTGGTCGTAATCGACGTCGATAATGTCGTCCGGATAGAGCATGCGCCAATGCGCCATGAGCCGCCGGTACTGGCCGTAAAAGTGCGCGGCATCGTCAAGGTCGAGCGCGTAAGCCATCCCCGGATCGAGGTGGAGGAAGTAAAGCGATAGCAGATTGTCGAGCGGGTTGCGGAAGCTGTGGACGATCTTGGCGCGCGGGAAGATGCGCTTGATGAGCCCGAGGTGGAGGAAGTTGTCGGGCCTTTTGTCGCTCACCATATGCCCGGCGGTCGGCTGAATCGGCATGCCGTCGAGATAGGATTTGCGCCACGCGGCGACCGTGCGTTCGACGGCGGTCGGGACGCTTTCGGGGTAATTTGAAATGCTGCCGGCGAGCGCTGTGACGAGGTCGAGCTCGCCGCTTGCGGTCACCTGGCTGTGCCGGGCGAGGATTTGCTCGACGAGGGTCGAACCCGATCGGAACATGCCGCAGATGAAGACCGGCGCAGCGCCATCGGAGACCGCAGTCGCGGGCCGGTCGAAGCTGGCGATCAGCCGCGCAATATACTCTTCGTGTGCTGCGCGATCATAGCGCGCGTTCGTGGCCGAACGGCTCGCGGCATTGGCGTCGCCGATCGCGGCGAATGCCTGGTCGTAGTTGCCCGCGGCGTCGAGCAATCCGCCGAGCGCAAAGCCCGCGTCGGCGCGCGCGTCGGCCGCCAGCCCGGGCCGCGCCAACTCCGCGCGCAGTTTCCCCGCGAGGTCACGATCAAGGTCTGGAGCATGCGACAGTCCGGCCAGTCGCGACAGCGCCAGGACATTATCCGGCTCGGCCGCCAGTGCGGATCGATAGGCTTCGCGCGCGGGGTCACGCTCGCCGCGATCTTCGCGCAGGTTGCCGAGATTGAGCAGCGCCGGGACGTAAGCGGGGTTGCAGGCCAGCGCGAGGTCCAGTTCGCGCGCCGCTTCGTCGGGGCGGAACAGATGGTCGGCGTAGATCACCGCGCGATTGACGTGGACTTCCTCGGGCGCCGTCACAGCGAGATCGAGCGCACGCTGATACGAAAGAAGCGCCGCTTCATATTGCCGCGCGTGCCTTTGCAGGAAGCCGAGGTTATACCAGCTGTCGGCCAGGTCCGGTCTGGCCTTCAACAGGCGTCGATAAGCAATGATCGCTTCTTCCACCCGGCCCGCCTGGCGCAGGCGCGATGCTTCGCTCAGCAGCGTTTGCCAATCTTCCTGTCCCACGCGCGCATCTAATCCGCGCGGCGAAGCGCCGTCGAGGCCAATTAGCCGTGGGAGCAGCCGCAAAGCATGATCGACAACGGAATTACTGTCCGCCGCGGTGCACCCGGTGGCGACGCCTTATTCCGCCGCGCGACCGCGGCGTGGGAAGCGCGTACATTCGAATCGATCCTGCCCGAGCTTGCGCGCGCCTTGCCGACATCGCGCGATCATCGGCTGTGGCACATTCACGGATTGATCCTGCGCGAGCTCGAGCGGCGCGAAGAAGCCTTGCCGTCGCTGAAGCGCGCGGTCGAGCTCAACCCGCAAGCGGTCAAGTCGGCGCACGCGCTTGCCCGCACTTTGTATGAGGCAGGGCTGCCGAGCATCGATGCGTTCGGTCATGCACTGCGGCTTGCTCCGGGCGATCAGGACATCGTCAGCGATCTCGCGCTGGCGTTCGTCGGCGCGGGGGAAGTGCACACCGCGGTTTCGGGCCTCGAGAAAATCGTCGCTCGCTCGCCCTTATGGGTCAATGGCCACACGCAATTGTCGCAGCTGCGCTGGATGGAAGGCGAGCGCGACGGCTTCACCCGAAGCTTCTCCGAGGCGCTGAAACTTTATCCGCAGGCGATCGACCTATGGCACGCGCAAATCACCGCATTGATCCATGCCGAGCATTGGGACGAAGCGCTGCGCGTCATCGCCGATGGGCGCGCGCTGCTTGGCGATCATCCGCTGTTCGCGATCAACCAGGCGGTGATTTACGCCGAACGTGGTGAGACCGCCGTCGCTGACGGCCTGCTGTCGCCGTTTGTGGAAGTCGACGATGCGCCGCTGCAGGTGCGAATTGTCCGCCACCATCTGCGCGCCGGCCGGCCGCAGCAGGCGGCAGCGATCATCGAGCAATGGCTCGGTCGGCCTGAAGCTTTCATGTTTTACCCCTATGCCTCGATCGCCTGGCGGCAGACTGACCCGGCGCGCTGGCAGTGGCTTGAAGGCGACGAGCGCTTCGTCGGCGTTTACGATATTGCCGACCGATTGCCGCCGCTCGATCAGCTGGCGGAGACCTTGCGCGGATTGCACAAGCTGTCCGGCCAGCCGCTCGAACAATCGTTGCGGGGTGGCACGCAGACCGACGGCGACGTCTTCATGCAAGTCGATCCGCTGCTGGTTCGCCTGCGCGAGGCGGTGCGAACGGCGGTCGCCGAACATGCCGCCCAGCTGCCACCCCCCGATCCCGCCCATCCATTGCTCTCGGCGCGGCGCGACAAGATCGCGTTTGCCGGCGCCTGGTCGGTCCGGTTGCGTAGCGCGGGCTTCCATTCCAACCACGTCCATCCGCTTGGCTGGCTCAGCTCGGCGCTGTACATCGCGCTGCCGCCCGACATCGGGGTCGGCGAAGCCGGCGTGCTGACATTGGGCGAACCGCGATCATCCTGCTTCAACATCGATATGCCCCCATTCCGCACTGTCGAACCCAAACCAGGGCGGCTGGTCCTGTTCCCGTCGTACATGTGGCATGGCACCCGGCCATTCGGCGAAGGCGAGCGGTTGACCGTGGCGTTCGACGTCGCGCGCTTGTCCTAGATGCCCCGGAAGAGTAAGATGAGTCGTTCCTCAGGGGAGGCCAAGATGTTGAAGTTTACGCCGATTGTCGTTCTGTTGATGGCAGCGGCACCCGCCGTGGCGCAGATTCCGGCGAGCTCGCCGCCCGAAGTTGCCACCGCGCCGGCGAAGGTCAATCCGCTCGACAAGATGATTTGCCGGACCGAGGAAGGTCTCGGCTCAAGGCTTAACAAGAAAAAGGTCTGCATGTCGCTGCGCGAGTGGAAAGACCAGGCGGACGACAGCCGCGAGGCGACCGAAAAGATTCAGCTGGGCCAGGGCGTCACCCCGAGCGGCTGATTGCTCAGGCGGCTTCGCGCCGTACCCCGGCGAGGGTGAGCGTGAGCTGCCCGTCGCCTTCATCGACCTGAATCACTGACCCGTCGGCGATCTCGCCGGCAAGGATCTTGTCGGCCAGTGGATCCTGCAGATATTTCTGTACCGCGCGTTTCAACGGCCGCGCGCCATAGATCGGGTCGTAACCGACCCGGCCGAGCCAGGCGCGCGCGGCGTCGGTCAATTCGAGGCGGATCTTGCGGTCCTCGAGCAGCTTCCTGAGCCGCGTGACCTGAATGTCGACGATCGGGCCCATGTGCCCCGCGCTGAGGCGGTGGAACAGGATGATTTCGTCGAGGCGGTTGAGGAATTCAGGCCGGAAGTGCCCGCGCACCACTTCCATCACTTGCACCTCGACCTTCTCCACCGCCTCGTCCTCGCCGAGCCCGGCGAGGAACTGCGAACCGAGGTTCGACGTCAGGATGATGATCGTGTTGGTGAAATCGACCGTGCGGCCCTGGCCGTCGGTCAGGCGGCCGTCGTCGAGTACCTGGAGGAGGATGTTGAACACATCGCCGTGGGCTTTTTCGACCTCGTCGAACAACACCACCTGATAGGGGCGGCGGCGGACGGCTTCGGTGAGCACGCCGCCTTCCTCATAACCGACATAGCCCGGCGGCGCGCCGATCAGCCGCGCCACCGCATGCTTTTCCATATATTCGGACATGTCGATGCGAACCATCGCGTCGGGCGCGTCGAACAGGAATTCGGCGAGCGCCTTGGTCAGCTCGGTCTTGCCGACCCCGGTGGGCCCCAAGAACAGGAAGCTGCCGAGCGGGCGGTTGGGATCCTGCAACCCGGCGCGGGCCCGGCGGACGGCGGCGCTGACGGCCTTGACCGCGTCGGCTTGGCCGATCACCCGCGCACCGATCGCGGCTTCCATGCCCATCAGCTTGGCGCGCTCCCCCTCGAGCATCCGTTCGACCGGAACCCCGGTCCAGCGGCTGACAACGGCGGCGATGTCCTGGTCAGTGACTTCCTCGCGGAGCATCGCGCCGGTGGTCGCGGCGGCGGCGTCTGCGAGCTTCGTTTCGAGCTCCGGGATGCGCCCGTACTGAAGCTCACCGGCGCGGGCGAGATCGGCGTTGCGCTGGGCCTGGTCGAGCTCGATTCGGGCAGCGTCGAGCTGACCCTTGAGTTCAGCCTCGGCGCCGATCTTTTCCTTTTCTGCCTGCCAGCGGCTGGTCAACTCCGATGACGACTGCTCGAGGTTGGCGAGCTCGCCCTCAAGAGTCGCCAGCCGGTCCTTCGAGGCGGCGTCCTTTTCCTTCTTGAGCGCCTCGCGCTCGATCTTCAGCTGAATGATTCGCCGGTCGAGGTT
Organism: Sphingomicrobium sp.; assembly: GCA_039928195.1. GTDB lineage: Bacteria > Pseudomonadota > Alphaproteobacteria > Sphingomonadales > Sphingomonadaceae > Sphingomicrobium. Next base: position 1,985 of record JBDSTQ010000230.1, on the reverse strand, counting down.
CTCGATCTCCTCGGGCTTTGATTCGACCTCCATCCGCAGCCGCGAGGCGGCTTCGTCCATCAAATCGATCGCCTTGTCGGGAAGAAAGCGGTCGGCGATGTAGCGGTTGCTGAGCGTCGCCGCCGCCACCAGCGCAGCGTCGGTGATGCGTACGCCGTGGTGAAGTTCGTACTTTTCCTTGAGCCCGCGCAGGATCGAGATGGTGTCGGGGACAGTCGGCTCGCCCACGAACACCGGCTGAAAGCGGCGCTCGAGCGCGGCATCCTTTTCGATATGCTTTCGATATTCATCGAGCGTGGTCGCGCCGATCACGTGTAACTCTCCGCGCGACAAAGCTGGCTTGAGCAGGTTCCCGGCGTCCATCGAGCCTTCGGTCTTTCCGGCCCCGACAATCATGTGCATCTCGTCGATGAACAAAATGATGTCGCCAGCGGATTGCTTGACCTCGTCGATGACGCCCTTGAGGCGCTCTTCAAACTCGCCGCGATATTTGGTGCCCGCGATCAGCGCACCCATGTCGAGGCTCATCAGTTTGCGATTTTTGAGGCCGTCGGGGACGTCGCCATTGGCGATGCGGATCGCGAGCCCTTCGGCGATCGCTGTCTTGCCGACGCCGGGCTCGCCGATCAGCACCGGATTGTTCTTGGTGCGGCGCGCCAAGACCTGGATCGTGCGTCGTATCTCCTCGTCGCGGCCAATCACCGGGTCGAGCTTGCCATCACGCGCGACCTGCGTGAGGTCTCGCGCAAAGCGCTTCAGCGCGTCGTAGCGATCTTCCGAGCCTTGCGTGTCCGCGGTCCGCCCGCCGCGCAATTTGTCGATCGCGGCGTTGAGCTTTTGCGGGTCGAGCCCGGCGCGGGCCAGCGCGTCACCCTCGACGCTGCCCTTGGCCATGGCGAAGGCGAGCAAGATGCGCTCGACAGTGACGTACTGGTCGCCGGCCTTGGACGCGATTTCCTGCGCGCGATCGAAGATGCGGAGCAACCCGCCGTCCATCCCGGGCGCCGAACTCGCGCCGCTGCCGGTAACAGCGGGTTCCTTGGCGACGATCGCGTCGACCTCGCGCCGCGCCAACGCGCCGTCACCGCCGGCGGCATTGATCAGGCCAACCGCCATGCCCTGCTCGTCGTCCAGCAGGGCTTTGAGATAATGCGCCGGGGTGATCCGCTGATGATGCTCGCGCACCGCGATTGTCTGCGCCGCCTGCAGGAAACCGCGCGCGCGGTCGGTCAGTTTTTCGAGATCCATGCTTACCCCTCGTGTCGAGGCTGATGTGGTGTGTTAGTAACGCAACACAAGAGGCGTCATGGACGCGTCGCCTTGGGGCTGCTGGGAGCGTAACGGTTGCCGAACCAGTCCCCCGCATACCAATGGGGCGTCTGGGCACCATCGGCGAGGTCACGCGCGGTGAGATAATTGAGCCGCGCGAATTTGGCCGCGGTGCGCCAGTCGATCGGGTTCGACAGATCGTCGCTGACCTCGTGATAGTGGTGCGCGACAAAATCCTGCACCGCTGCCTTGCCCGGCCCCGCCCAGCCGGTCTTGATCACCGCCGAAGGGATGCCCGCCTGAGCGAAGCTGAACTGGTCGGAACGGGTAAAGCGGTTCTGGTCGGGCTCTGGATCGGGCGACAAGCGAATTCCCATCGCCGCGGCGGCATGCGCAACGGACTGCTCGATTGTCGAATGCTGCGCGCCATAGGCGACGACGTCCTGGAAATCATAGGTCAGGATAGGCATGTCGAGGTTGAGATCGGCGACGATCGTCTTGCCCTTCAGCACCGGATAGCGCGCCAGATATTCGGAGCCGAGCTCGCCCTTCTCCTCGCCGGTCAGCGCGACGAACAGGATCGATCGCCGGGGCGCTCGGCCGCTGTCGACAAATGCGCGCGCGACCTCGAGGATCGTTGCCACCCCGGCGGCATTGTCGAGCACCCCGTTCATGATTCGGTCGCCCTTGGCGTTGGGCGGGACGAGCCCGAGGTG
>JBDSTQ010000229.1:0-2855 GCA_039928195.1 Sphingomicrobium sp. | reverse complement strand
TCGACTGGCACCCGTTCGCCGCGAAGCCCGAGCTGACGCTGTCGCTCCAGGGCAATAATCTGTTCGACGTCAATGCGCGGCGCCATTCGAGCGTGCTCAAGGATTATGCGCCGCTCGCCGGGCGCGACATCCGCGTGTCGGCGCGGCTGAGCTTTTAGTCGCGCCTGAACAATTGGCGCGCGAACACAGCGGCGAGCGCCGCCCCGATCAACTGCGCGGCAATGAACGCAGGAACGTCGCGCGGCGCGATCCCGGCAAAGCTGTCGCTGAGGCTGCGCGCAATGGTGATCGCGGGATTGGCGAAGCTGGTCGACGAGGTGAACCAATAAGCCGCGACGATGTACAAAGCGACCGCCGGAGCGACCCATTCGCGGCGAAAGCGGACGCTGCCGAGGATCGTCAGAATGAGCCCGAACGTGGCGATCAGTTCGCCCGCCCATTGGCCAACGCCGCTGCGCGTTTTGACCGCTAGCTGGAGTAGCGGAAGGTCGAACATCAGATGCGCCGCCCACGCCCCGGCGATGCCGCAGATCAGCTGGGCGGCGATGTAAGCGACGCTATCGCGCCAGCTCAGCTCGCCGCGCGACGCCGCGACCAGGCTTACCGCGGGGTTCATATGCGCGCCCGAAATCGGCCCCAAAATGGTGATCAGCACGAACAGCATCGCGCCGGTCGCGAGGGTGTTGCCGAGCAAGGCGACGGCGTCGTTCCCGCCCGCCAATTTCTCCGCCATGATCCCCGACCCGATCACGCAGGCGAACAGGAAAAAGGCGCCGAGCCCCTCGGCCGCGATGCGCCGGCCAAGCGGCGGAATTGATTCAGCCGGCATGCTGCGGCTGGTCGGCGGCCGTGCCAATGTCGCGCAGTCGATTCTTCAGGCTGAGTTCGTCGATGCTGTCGAGCGGTAGCGCGAGAAACAGAGCGATCCGCCGCTGCAGCGAATAAAATGCGTTCACGAACGCGCGCTTCTGTGCGTCGCCTTCGACCGTCGCGGGATCCTCGATCCCCCAATGCGCGGTCATTGGCTGGCCCGGCCAGGCAGGACAAGTTTCGCCCGCCGCATTGTCGCATACGGTGAACACGAAATCGAGCAGCGGAGCGCCCACGGCGGCAAACTCGTCCCAGCTTTTGGAGCGGCACCCGTCGGTGGAAAAGCCGAACTCGTCGAGCAAGGCGAGCGCGGCGGGATGGACTTCGCTCTTGGGATAGCTGCCCGCCGAAAAGGCGCGGAAGCGGTCGCCGCCCTCGCGCTTGAGAATTGCCTCGGCGAGGATCGAGCGCGCCGAATTGCCGGTGCACAGGAAGAGGACGTTATACGGCCGGTCGGTCATGCCGCTTGCGCTCCATCTTGCGCCGCGGACGAACAATCTTCGCCGCCGCAGCAATTTTCGGTGAGGAATCCGATGAGCGCATTCATTGCCGCATAATCGGCGCGGTAGATCAGCGAGCGATGCCGCCGCTCCTGCGCGATCAGCCCGGCGCGGCGAAGATGCGCGAGGTGGAACGATAACGACGAATTGGGGATCGAGAGCGCCTCGGCAATGACGCCGGCGGACATGCCCGCATCGCCTGCCTGCACCAGCAAGCGGAATATCGCCAGCCGATGCTCCTGCGCGATGGCGCCAAGCGCGCCGACTACCCGCTCGGTCTTCATTTCGAGAATTCTAGAAACGTAGAACTAAGAGTCAAGCGGCAAGAAAAAGAGGCGGTCCGGGAAGGGGGCCGGACCGCCTCGAGGGCTGCGCTGCTGGGGAGCGAGGACGCGGCCCTGTCGCTCAGATATCGATGCCCGCGGCGATCGCTTCAAGCTTACGGATGCGTTCCTTCAAGTCGGCGATCTCGATTCGCCCGCTCGCCGGGGGCATGGTCCGCTCGGCGCAATTGTGGGTCAGCTCCATGCGCTTGAGCTCAAGCCAGCCATTCCACGCCCGCAATCCCGCGAAGCTGGTCGCGCCGATCCCGGCGAGAACGCTTGCGCCTGTCACTCCAATCGTCACCGGGTCCATCACTTGTCCTCCCGCAGCGCCTCGATTTCGCGCGCCAGCTCGTCATTCTGGGTATGAAGATGATGATCGATCGCCATCAGCCGGCGGTCGGTCTGGTCGAGATCGTTGACCATCGCGTGGACGCTCGGGCGGGTCGCCGCGACTTCGCCCATGCGGTCGAAATCGCTCTTCTTGCGGTCGGTCGCGGCGGTCAGCGTCTTTTTCTTCTGGACCGCGAGGTAGAGCCCGATCGCGGCGTAGGCGATCAGCGTCCAGGTGAAGCTGGTGAAAATCGCGGCGGCAACGAAGGCGATGCGGATGAAGGTCGGATCGACCCCGCTGATGCCGCCCAGCGTCGAGCAGACTCCGGCGATCTTCGCATCCTTGCGGTCGAGCGAATATGGATAAATTTTGCGCGTCATTCCCCTTTGACCTTTCTTAATTTGCGCGCGCTGCGAGCGCGGCTTTCATGGCTTCCAATTCGGCATCGACCGCCTGCGCGGCCTTCAGCTCGGCAATTTCTTCCTCCACGCTTTTGGGTCCGGTCAGCGCAAGCGCGTCGGCGCGGCCCTCGGCGAAGTCGGCGCGGCGCTCGAGGATGTCGAACTTGGCGAACGCGTCGAGCGTCCGCGACCCGTGCATCATCTCGCTCGTGCGGGCGCGGGTAACCGCGCTGTGGATTCGCGCCGCAATCGCATTCTGCCGAGCGCGCGCTTCGCGCAATTTGCCCTGGAGCTTGGCGATGTCGCCCTCATACGCCTTGAGCGTGTCGTCGACGACCTTGGTCTCGCCGCGCAATCCGTCAGTCATGTCGGCCGCTTTCTGCCGCTCGATCAAGGCCGCTTTGGCGAGGTCCTCGCGATTCTTCGA
>JBDSTQ010000228.1:0-5483 GCA_039928195.1 Sphingomicrobium sp. | reverse complement strand
TCGCGGTGTTGCTCGGCGGAGCAACGGCAATGCTGCCGGTATTTGCGCGCGACGTGCTGCACGTCGGCCCGCAAGGCCTGGGCGTGCTCCGCGCCGCGCCGGCAGTCGGGGCGACGCTGACCGCGATCTTCTTTTCCTTCCGGCCATTGAAGGACAGCGTCGGGACCAAGATGCTTGGTGCCGTCGCCTTGTTCGGGCTGGCCACGATCGTTTTCGGGCTGTCGCGATCGATGTCCCTGTCGCTCGCCTGCCTGGCGATCCTCGGCGCCGCCGACATGTTCTCGGTCTATGTCCGCCAGTCGCTGATCCAGCTTTATACGCCCGATGCGATGCGCGGCCGGGTCGGCGCGGTGTCGTCGCTGTTCATTTCCGCCTCGAACGAATTGGGCGAAGCCGAATCGGGCTTTCTCGGCGCGATCATCGGGCCCGTTGCGGCGGTCGTCGCGGGCGGCGTCGGGGCGGTCGCGGTGGTTGCCATCTGGGCATGGAAATTCCCCGAGTTGCGCCTTGCAAAACGCTTCGACGACCCCGATGTCCCCGCTTCGCCCGGCAAGGAGAGCAGCGCATGAAGGCCGCCAATATCCTCGAGACGATCGGCAATACGCCGCACATTCGCCTCAACCGCCTGTTCGGCGACCGCGCCGAAGTGTGGATGAAGTCCGAGCGCGCCAACCCGGGCGCGTCGATCAAGGATCGCATCGCGCTGGCGATGATCGAAGATGCCGAAGCTTCGGGCAAACTCGAGGCCGGCGGAACGATCATCGAGCCGACCAGCGGCAACACTGGCATCGGGCTGGCGATGGTCGCCGCGGTCAAGGGCTATAAACTCATCCTGGTGATGCCCGAGAGCATGAGCATCGAGCGCCGCCGGCTGATGCTCGCGTACGGCGCGACGTTCGACCTGACGGCCAAGGAAAAGGGCATGCAGGGTGCGGTCGACCGTGCCCGCGAACTCGTCGAGCAGACCCCCGGCAGCTGGATGCCGGCGCAGTTCGACAATCCTGCCAATGTCGAGGTTCACCGCAACACCACAGCGCAGGAAATTCTCCGCGATTTTGCCGATTCGCCCCCCGACGCGTTGGTCACGGGCGTCGGCACCGGCGGCCACATCACCGCTTGCGCCGAAGTGCTCAAGGCGGCGTGGCCCGCGTTGAAAGTGTTCGCGGTCGAACCGGCGCTGTCGCCGATCCTTAATGGCGGCAAGCCCGGCCCGCGCCCGATCCAGGGCATCGGCGCCAATTTCATTCCGACCATCCTCAACCGCGAAGTGCTCGACGAAGTGCTCGACGTCGATGCCGGCGAGGCCAAGGAAATGGCGCGGCGCGCGGCGCGCGAGGAGGGCATTCTGATCGGCATTTCATCGGGCGCGTCGCTGGTCGGGGTCGAGCAGGTCGTGGCCAAGCTCGGCGGCAAACCGCGTATCCTGACCTTCAACTACGACACCGGCGAGCGCTATCTCTCGGTGCCCGACTTCCTCCCCGAATGAAGTTAAGACCGCCGTAACCGCGTTCGTTGGTTCGGCGGTTAATCCTCCACGATTAAGACTCGTCGCGCTGGTGCGTTGACCCGGAAGTTTCTCACGGGCGGCCAGCGGGGAGTGACCATGCGCAGATCGCGCTTTACCAAAGCTCTTGGCGATACCGACGCCAGCGAACGCGCGTCGGTTGACGAGGCGCTGTGGTTCGACTTGCGTTCGCCCGAGAGCAGCGACGAATTGTCGCTGGCATCGTGGCGCGTGGCCGCGTTCGAACATGCGCCGGTGCTGCTGTTCGCGACCCATTTGCTGATCGGCCTGACGTGCATTGCGCTTCATCCGCAAGCCGCGCTGGTGGCTTCGTTCACCAATCCGACGATCCCTGCCATCCTTGCCCTGACCCTCGACGTCGCGGCTTTCTTCGGCTTGCGCTGGCGCAACCGGCTGGATGTTCAGCCGCACAGTGTGGTGCGCGGTCTCGGCGTTTACCTCGCCGGCGCCGGCCTGCTGTGGACGTGGTTCGGCGCGGCCTTGGCCGGACAGGTTCCCCAGGTGGAGAGCAGCGCGCCGACGATCGCCATGTTCGGCGGTCTGACGATGACCGCCCTGGTGTCGATCAGTTCGCCACCACTGGCCATCGTCAACGCGCTGGCGGCGACCGCGGCGGCGGCACTGTTCGCCGGCTCGCCCTTGTTCACTGCGGGCGTCGCGGTGCTGTCGCTGATGATGGTCGCGTTCAGCGTCGCCGGCGCGCGCAGCCTGATCGCCACCGGGCGCAAACGGCTGAAGCTCGAAGAGCTCGCGCGCAAGTCGCAATGCTTCGTCGACGAGTTTGAAAATAGCGGCCGCGGCTGGTTTTGGGAAACCAATGGCGAAGGCACTTTATCCTACGTGTCGCAGCAGCTCGCCGACGATTTCCAATGCCCGCCCGAGGCCTTGCTCGGACGCCAGTTCACCGACTTGCTGTCGGTCGACAGCCAGGTTTCGGAACGCATCGAGGAGCGCAAGACGCTTGGTTTTCACCTGTCGGCGCGCTTCCCGTTCAGCGACGTGATCGTGCGCCCGGCGAGCGAGCAGGACGTCCATTGGTCGCTCAGCGGCAATCCGGTGTTCGACGAGAATGGCCGCTTCCTCGGCTTCCGCGGGATCGGCACCGACCTCACCGAACAGCGCCGCTCCGAACAGGAAATCTCGCGTCTCGCCAAATTCGATTCGCTGACCGGCCTGCCCAACCGCGCGATGATGCGCCAGACGCTCGACGAAGCGTTGCGCAATGCCGCCCACCGGCAAAAGGGCTGCGCGTTGTTCCTCATCGATCTCGACCGGTTCAAGAACGTCAACGATACGCTTGGCCATCCGATCGGCGACGCCTTGCTGCGCCAGGTCGGCGAGCGGCTCAAATCGGTGATGGGGATTCACGGCCAGATCGGGCGCCTCGGCGGCGATGAATTCAAGGCGGTGCTGCCGGGAACGGTCGACATCGGTCTGCTCGAATCGCTTGCCCGCACGCTGATCGAACAAGTGTCGCGGCCCTACGCGATCGAGGGGCACAAGGTGACCATCGGCGCGTCGGTCGGAATTGCGATCGGCGACCCCGGGCGGACCTGTGCCGACGCACTCGTCCGCAACGCCGACCTCGCGCTCTACGCCGCCAAGGATGCCGGCCGCGGCAAGCATTGTTTCTATCAGGCGTCGATGCACAGCGAGGCGGCCGAGCAGCAATTGCTCGAGAACGATCTGCGCCAGGCGATCGAGCGCGGCGAATTGTCGGTCGCCTATCAGCCCGTGGTGCGCGCCGCGAGCGAGGAGATTTCGGGGTTCGAGGCGCTCGTCCGCTGGCAGCATCCGACACGCGGCGCGATTTCTCCGGCGAAGTTCATCCCGCTCGCCGAAGAAGCCGGACTGATCGCCAGGATCGGCGAGTGGGTGCTCAAAACCGCGCTTGAAGAAGCGACCCACTGGCCCGACCATGTCCGCGTCGCGGTCAATCTGTCGCCGCTCCAGTTCAACGACCCCAATGTCGTCAACATTGTCGCCACCCACCTCACCGCAACCGGCGTCCGCGCCGAGCGGCTCGAGCTCGAGATCACCGAGGGCGTGTTCCTCGCCGAGGGCGTGTCGACCGACGAGACCTTCGCCCGGCTGAAGGCGCTTGGCGTGCGCCTCGCGCTCGACGACTTCGGCACCGGCTACAGCTCGCTCGGCTATTTGCAGAAAGCGCCGTTCGACAAGATCAAGATCGATCAGAGTTTCGTTCGCGGCGCGGCGTCGGCGGTCAACCGCAACGCGGCGATCATCCGCGCGATCGTCACGCTCGCCGACACGCTGGGCATGGACAGCTGCGCCGAGGGCGTCGAAACGCATGACGACCTCGAGCTCATCCGCGAACTCGGGGTGAGCATGATCCAGGGGTATATCTTCGGCCGGCCGAGCGACGCCGCGACGGCGCGCGAACTGGCCAATAGCGTGACCGTCGAGGCCGACGGCTATCAATGCATCCGCGAGCCGCGGCAGTTGCTCATGCGCCGGGCGATGATGTGCATCGACGGCGAGACGATCGAAGTGAAGCTGCGCAACATCTCCTCGATGGGCTCGTTGGTCGAATGCCCGATCGCGGTCACGCCCGACACCGCGGTGCTGATCGACATGGTCGGCATCGGCCCGGTGCGCGGGATGGTGCGCTGGGCGCAATCGGGCAAATTCGGCATTCAGTTCAGCGAAGAGTTCGACCTCGGCCGCCTCGCCCCCAAGAAGGAACGCCGCAACGAGGTGACGATGATGCGCCCGAGCTATATGGACGAGCGCAAGGCGGGCTAAGCGCTAGCGCCGCGCATGCGCCGCGGCTGCACCCGATCCTTGCCGTAGAAATCGTCGAAATAGACGATCGACGAGCCACTCGGCACCGCGGTCAGATAAGTCAGATAGATCGGCACCGGAGTCGGCAGCGCGACCTTCTGCTCGGGCCGCGCGCCCTGCGGCTTCAACGGCTTGCCGACCAGCCAGCGGGCGAAGCGCGGCGCATCCTCAAGCCGCACGCAGCCATTGCTCTGCAAACGCCCAGCCTCCTCGATCTTTTCCTTTTCGGGCGTGTCGTGGAGCCAGATCCCCTGCTTGTTGGGGAACATGATTTTCATCCGCCCCATCGAATTGGCGGGTCCCGGCTTCTGCCGCATGCGGACCTCGACGCGGCCCGCGACGACGGCTTTCCAGTCGATCGTCATCGGATCGATCACGCGGGCATTGTCCGACCAGTCGGACAGGATTTCATAGCCCGTTTCGTTGAGATAGGCGCGGCCCCCTGCGACGACCTTGGGCGCGAGGCGCCGCGCGGTGATGTCGGGCGGCGAGTTCCAATAGGGGTTGAGCGCAACGTAGCGGATGAAGGCGTTCATCATCGGCGTTTGCGCGATCGGATCGGCGCGCCCGGCGACGACACGCATCGAATCGACCACCTGGCCATTTTCATACATGTAGAGCCGCGCGGCGGGCGCGTTGACGATCACATAGCGGCCGACCGCCGGGGACAATGCACGGGCGCGCTCGAGGTTGATCGCGAGCAGCCGGCGCTCGCCCTCGGTCCGGTACAACCGGCTCGCGATGGCCTGACGCAACTGCCCGTAAATCGGGTTCATCCAGCTCATTTTCGAGACATAGTCGCCGAGCGATGCGGCCTGCGCCGCCTGACCGAGCAGCAGACGCACGGACGGCGGAGCCGGTTTAAGCTCGGGATCGACATAGACCACGCCGACGCCCGGATCGTGGCGGAGATCGCGTGCATAAGCGACGAACGCCGCGCTGAGCACGGCCTCGGCGCGCTGGACCGACAGCGGATCGCCGCGCGACGCGTCGGCGATGGCGCGCGCGACGCCGCGCGCATTATAGCGTTTGGGATTGAGATTATCCGCCTGGGCAGTGGCGAGCAGCTGGAGCAATTGTTGCGGAGCGCCGCGCGCGGCGGGCGAGAACCATAAAGGCGCGCCGCCCCGAGCGCGGTAGAATTCGGCGATTT